>CAZTEW010000062.1:0-1756 GCA_964612215.1 uncultured Gammaproteobacteria bacterium | reverse complement strand
AATGTGATATATATTATCGGATAATGCTAGGTGAACCTTGTCGTAAAGATGGCTTTTGTCCGGCAACTGGAACAACATTACGACAGCGACTGGATAGAGAACGCCAAGAACGGGCTAAGCAACAGCTTCGAGGCGTAAGAAAACCGATGCCCGATCATCTCGCTGAATATGACAAATTAACCTCCCAAGTAGGCAATCAAGTGGTAGACGCATCCTTAATGGCGATCTTTTCCGGATTCAGCCCGATAGGAGTGCTCCTAGAAGTAGATAGCGGCCGAGTTGGGCAGAAAATAGAACAAAGGCTAGGCGCAGACAGAGCAATTTTAGAAATCGGCCGAAATCACTATTGCCGCTTTTGCGACTCTCCCTTTAAGGAATCCATTCCAAAACCAGAAGAAAATGACACTCCTCTATCTCTCCCTGAACCAAGAAGACTGTTAAAAGCTTAAACTAAAAACCTCAATCGTTTTGATGAAAATGGTGAGCAGAAACCAGGCCGGATAAGCGAGGATCTGAGCCAGCGGCTGGCTGACGAATCCGGTCAGACCCACCAGCCCGCCAAGCTGCATTAAAGGATTAATGGTCCAAAGCACTAAAGCGTTGACTAGCGGCGAGATGAGATTAATTTGCCGAAAATGCCAATAAAGCAAAGGCAGGACAAAAACCTGGGCCGCCAGTGTCGTCGCCAAATCTTTGCCAAAGAATTTCAAGCGCTGAAAATAAGGCCGCCAGCGGCGATAGAAAAGCACAATCCCCAAAGTGGCGCTGAAAGACAGCTGGAAGCCTAAATCAAAAAGCAGGACTGGTTTCACTAAAAGCATCGCCAGCGCCGCCAGAAGCAGGCTCCAGAGACCGGAACGCTCCCGGCCTGAGAACTGGGCTAAAAAAGCCAAGCTGGCCATAAAAGCGGCTCTGACTACCGGAGCTTCAAAGCCGGCCATGGCCGCATAAAGCCAGATCAGCACGGCGGCCAAGGGCAGGACTACGGACCGCGGCAAGAAACCAGCCAGGCCGTCCACTAGCGGTTGCGACACCAGGCTGATGTTGGCGCCGCTGGCCACCACCACGTGCATTACCCCGGTTTTTTTCAGGGCTTGGCTGAATTCCAGAGGCAAACCTCTTTTCTGGCCGAGGACAATGCCACTCAGTAAAGACGCCTGCGGCTCAGACAGGCTTTGGTTATAAATCTCTTCAACTCGTTCTCTGAATTTGAAAAGCCAGAAGAATAAATTTGTAATTTGTAATTTGTCATTTGTCATTTGTTCTATCTCCGGATAATCCAGCCGGCCGGCGCTGATGACGCCGCTGACGACTAAATAATCACCATAATGATATTCAGGGAAAGGCCTGGCTTTAATCTTCACTCCCTGCAGAACAAATTGCTGAGATCTACCCGCCGATGAGGCGGGCTCTTGGCGCAGAAAACCGCGGAGGCGGACCCGGCTAGCGTCAGGCAGAACCGCTGGCTTGGTGGCCTGATAGCGCCAGAACCACAAACCGCCAAAAAGTAAAAAAATCAAGATTGGTGTTCTCAAATTTTCAATGATCAATCAATGATCAAGTATTAAATGATCAATTGAAAATTAAAGCATTGATCATTCATTGAACATTGATCGTTAATAGACCGTAATTTGATCTTTAATTTTTTCAAGCGTTTTGCTTCCAATCCCCGGCACTTTTAGCAAATCCTCAACTGCCTGATAAGGCCGATAGTCAATAATCCGTTGAGCGTAAGTTTGGCCAATGCCAGGCAGTT
>CAZTEW010000061.1:0-1878 GCA_964612215.1 uncultured Gammaproteobacteria bacterium | reverse complement strand
TCAATTCAGCTTAATCAGCCGACCGTGGATACGGGCGTTGGCGTACATCCACTGGAAAAATTTCAGCGCTAAAATAAGATAAAAACAGTTTAGGCCAAAAGCGAAAAGCAGCTGGCGGCTATCAACTTGTCCGGTAAAAAGCGCCCGGCGCATTTCTTCAAAAACATAAGTTGACGGCAGAGTTAAAGCGATTTTTTGCGCCCAAACCGGCAAAGCAGCTAAAGGGTAAAAAACACAGGAAAAAGGCTGGATTAAAGCCATTATTCCCCAGGCTAATTCGGCGACCGTGTAGCCAAAACGCAAAATCAAGCCGGTGACAAAAAAGCCAACAATCCAGGCAAAAAACAAAAGGTTGAAAACCAAAATCGGCGTCGCCCAGCCAAAGCTCCAGAAATTAAACTGATAGAAAATAAGGGCGGCTAAAGTGACGCTGGCCATGGTAAAAACTAATTTAATTAAACCCAGAATAAGCGTCGCCAGCAAAAATTCGCCCCAAGTCAAAGGCGTAGCAAAAAGATTAATCAGGTTTTTGTTCCAACCTTCATCGAGAAAATTAACGGAAATCTCGTTTTGCGAGCGCCAGAACATCGTCCAAAAAATGACGCCGCCCAGCAACATGTTGACCAGGGAAAATTCCGCCCGGCTGGTTTTCTGAAAATAACTGGAAACCAAACCCCAAATAAAAAGGTCCAGAAACGGCCAGCCAAAAGCCCACATTAGTCGCTCCAAAGTCCGCGGCCAAATATATAAATGACGGACAACAATCGCCCAAATTCGCCGACTACTCATTCTTCTCTCCTTTCCGGGCTACTTTTAAGAAAAAATCCTCCAAAGTTGGCTTTTCAATCGTAATCTGGGAATATTTTAATTTCGCCAGAGAAAGCCGGCCTAAAAGCTGGCCTAATTTCTCTTCTTTGGCTTCAATAACCACTTCGCGGCCGTCTTCCCAGAAATTATATTGCTGTTCTGCTAAAAACTTTCTCGCTTCTTTTTTGGGCACCATGAATAAGAGCCTCACTCGGCAGGATTTGATCTTGGCAGCCAAACCTTCAGGCGTGTCTTCGGCGATAATCCGGCCGTGATCAAGAAAAATGACCCGGTCGCAAACCTCTTGAATCTCGGCCATGTTGTGCGAGGTAAAAAGCAGGCTCATCTTGGCTTGTCTGGATTTTTGAACCACAAAGCGGCGGGTGAAATCAGCCGCGTCCGGATCCATAAAAACCGTCGGCTCGTCCAGCAATAAAAGCTTTGGGTCGTTAATAAAGGCTTTGCAAAGATTGACGCGGGCGATTTGACCGGAAGACAAATCCTGCAGCAGTTTGTTTTTCGTTTCATCAATCTTAAATTCTTTTAGGAGCTGGTCGACTTTTTGCTGATAACCAGTCACCTGATAAAGCCGAGCAAAAGTATAAAGACTTTCCCAAATTTTTAAGCGCCAGGGCAAATTAACATAAGCGGCCGAAAAATTCATCTGGTTTAAAATTTTGCCCCGATTTTCTTCAAAAGGCAGGCCGAATATCCTAATCTCGCCGCTGGTGGGTTTAATCAAGCCCAAAAGCATGTCAATGGTGGTGGTTTTGCCGGCGCCGTTTGGGCCCAACAACCCCACAATTTCGCCTTCGTTGATTTCAAATGAAATATTATCCACCGCCACGAAATGCCTCGCTCCGCGAAGCCTTAGCGTAGTGGAGAACTTTTTGGTCAGATGCCTAACCTCAACAACCTTTTTCATCAAAGCTAATTCTAACCCCAAACCCTAGATTTTACTAGCCACAAGTCTCTTGATTGCTTTTTTAAACCTCTCTTTGGAGAATTTTTGGGCTTGGCGCTGGCAGTCATCAGGATTAAACTTTAAACTTTTAAACTTTTTCAGGCCGG
>CAZTEW010000060.1:0-1881 GCA_964612215.1 uncultured Gammaproteobacteria bacterium | reverse complement strand
TGCCCACCGCCTGCCGCACCGCCAGGCTGGCATAATTCTCACTCGGAATCAGCCGCAAGACTTCTTCTTGCCGCTTCTTTTCTCTCTCAATCAAACTAAAAACTTTGTCTTTCATGGAATTCTTATATCTTTATTTTTATATTATACCATTAAGGCTCAGCCAATTTAATTTTCTTTACTGGCGCAAGAATAGTCATTTTTGATGGCCTTGAGAGTCCGCCACGAGAAAAAAGCAACAAATTTACTCGTCATCTTTCTTGGCGGACGATCACGAAGCGAGGCGAAAAAACAAAGAGAAAGCGTTTAGCCGAGCGGCCTGAAAAAATGATCTATTCCGAGCCAACAACTATTCTCTTGACTATTTTTCGCTGCTGGAGAATTGCCACAATCTGGCGGTGAATGGCAGTCGGGTTTTGGCGAGCGTCAATAACGACAAAACGGCGTGGATTTTGTCTCGCCCATTTTAAATAGGCCTGACGGATTTGGCGATGAAACTTTAAATTTTCGTTGTCCAGCCGGTCGTTTTTATCAGTATGATGACGGCGAGCTAAACCCACCTCGACTGGAACATCCAGGAGAAAAGTAATTTTCGGCCTGGTCTTTTGGGTAGAAATGTCATTCAGCAGTTCAATATATTTAACGCCCAAACCGCGCACCATGCCTTGATAAACTACGCTGCTGTCGCGAAAACGGTCAGCGAGAACAATCTTGCTCGCTTTCAACGCCGGTAAAATTATTTCTCCGCAAACCTGGGCCCGGGCTGCCTGAAAAAGCAAGGCTTCAGTGGCAAAAGCCATCCGTTTATTTTTCTTGTCAAGGATAATTTCCCGAATTTGCTCGGAAATTTTCGTGCCGCCAGGTTCACGGGTAATCACCACTGCCTTATTTTGTTGGCGCAGATATTTTTCCAGACGCTTTATCTGCAAACTCTTGCCGCTGCCCTCACCGCCTTCAAAAGTAATTAAAACGCCTTTCATGTTAACGCTTTTACTATAGCATATACTTCTGGCAAGCAAACATCAGCCGCAGTTGATTCTTCAGCCCAGACTTGAGCGGTTCTCATGCCCAAATGATGAGCCGGTACAATTTCAGTTTCTTCTCGGTCACCGACAAAAAGATGAGTGCTCGCTGGCAAACGGGTATAACCCAAAATCCGCTGAAAAAAGGCCGGCTGTGGCTTAATCGCTGCTGGCGTGACACCGAAAATTTTTTCAAAAGTTTCTGGCTTCAAACCTAAATAAGCGATCAGCGTGCGTGCGTGAGAAGCGAAATTATTGGTCGCCAGCAAATGACGAAAACCTGTTAATTGGCTAAACATTTCTGCCAAACGAGGATCTTTTCTTAAAAATTGCTTTTTAATTTCCAGATATTCACTACCTAGCTCTCTAATCTCTTCCCAGCTAAAATCCAAGTTCAATAGCATTCTAGTAGTACTGGCTAATTTTTGATAATGCTCGGCAATCAATCTTGTTGCTTCGGCAGCATCGATTTTAAGCTTACTCATCATGGCTGCAACCAAACACTGGCGAATCCTCGATTTCAATTCCGCCGAATCCTGATAAAGCGTGCCATCAACATCCCAAACGATAACCTGAATATTCTCGAGTTTTTTCATCTCTCGTAAATCATAACATTGACTCGCGGACACTGGCCACCGAACTCTGCTTCTCGACCGTCTTCCAGAGTCACTCTTTGTTTTAATTTTACCCAAGGAGTGCCGGCAACATCATATTCTCCCACTACCACCGGCATAAAAACGGTAATGGCTCCCTGTTGGGAAATAACCGGCAGGCTCATTTCTTGACCTGAAATCATGATCGCCATTCTCCTCGTGGCGCTAGCACCTCATGACAGCCTGAACACCTCGGCTTATAAATATCA
>CAZTEW010000059.1:0-1985 GCA_964612215.1 uncultured Gammaproteobacteria bacterium | reverse complement strand
CATAAGCCAAAAAGTCCTGCCTTGCAGCATTCCGCAACGTTAAGGCGCAAATGCGACAACCCTGTCAACTTTCTTGTTTTGAGTATACCATAGCTTGAATTGGGCCGGAGTCATCAAGTTGGGTAGCCCCATGTGCCAGCGCCGATTAACGAAATGCTGGATATAGTCATCGACCATTTTCTGAACTGAGTCTTTTTCCTCCTTTCGGTATTTTACCCACCCTAGACATTCGCTTCTAAGGCTGCGGTTAAAACTTTCGATATAGGCCTGGTCATTCTTCCGATAAGGTCTGGCGAAACGATGCCGACTACCGGTGGCCTTAACAGAAGCAGGATAATCGCCTTTAACTTCCGAGCCTTCGTCGGTTTGGTGAAGCCTGGCTGATCCGTAAAAAGATTTCTGAAAGGCTTTAACTCCGGTTTCGCTGCTCAGGTTATCCACGATCACCACCATCGGTTCCTTGGTAAAGATATCGATACTGGTGTGGGCGAAGAGCCCGCCAAAATCAACGGTATCGTGCTGAATAACGGCTCGCGGTTGAGTTGCTTTGGGAGCTTCTCCCCGATATTGGTGGTGCTTGGAGGCTGCCCCCAGTTTGAAGTCCTGTCGCAGTACACGATAGATGGGGGGGAACTGAACCCTAAATTCGATACCAGTTTTAGCGTTTTTTAAGAGTGTTTTTGGCTTTACCCTTTTGACGAGTTATAAACTCATCCGGCGAACAATCACTCAACGCCGAGTGGATTCTGTTTTTATTATAGTACGAAATTGCCTTGACGACAATTTTTTTGGCTTCTCCGTTTGTCCCTGCCTCGTACAATTCATCTTTCCACTCATCTTTGAACCTGCCATTAAACGCTTCCATTTCAGGATTATCTTCAAAACGGCCTTTGCGGGAAAAAGAGATATTCACTTTATCCTTGGCCAGTTGGCCGACATAATCATAAGCCGTAAATTGAACACCCTGATCTTGGTGAACGTAGACTTTGTTAAATCTCACCCCCTTTCGTTTCAAAAATCGGCGAGCCTGCCGATAAGCAATCAATGCATTGGCAGTGGTCGCCGGTCCAATGCCATAGCCCAAAACCTTTTTGCTGACTGCCTCTAAATAAATTATCAGCCAGGTGTGGCGCTTGCCGCGCGCGAAAACAATTCTGGTAAAGTCGGCACAAACAACCTGAAAAAGTCTATAGGCAGTTAATTGCCTGACCAGATTAACCTTTTCGCCCAGCTCCCCAAGGATTGTTTCGACCGCTGATTTGCGCCGGCGTTTGATCCGACGTTTCAGGTTAATTTTAGCGGCTTTCAAAAGCTTCTTCAGCGTCTTATGATTGATCTTGACGCCTTCTCTTTTTAGGGCCTTGAGCAGCCGCCGATAACCGTAAGCCGGATTCTTGCGCAGAATCTTCCGTACGATCTTTTCAATTTGCCAATATTTATCTCTGAAAGAACTTGGACATTTGTCCCGCTGGCGGTAATAGGTTGCCTTATTCAAGCCAATTACCACCAAACAAACATTCAATCCGTATTTTATCTCTAACTTTGCAACCAGAGCCACTTTTTCAGCTAGCGTGAGCTCAAGTTCCCTAAAAAATTTTTCAGCAGTTCTATTTCGACCTCCTTTTTGCCGATGATCCGCTGAAGATCGTCGACTTTTCTTTCGGCTTCCTGCGTCGACGTCCCTTGCTCGTATATTTGATAGCCTCTTTCAAAGAACTCTTTGCGCCATTTCGTGATCAAATTCGGATTGATATTATATTGACGGGCAACGTCGATTAGCTTGCCTTCATTAGTCAATGTTTCAATTACAACCTGAAATTTAATCTTGGCCGCGTGTTTCTTTCTCGATACTTTTTTTGACATAGCTTTTGCCCCCTTTATATTTTAACCCATTTGCTATGCCAAAAACCTCCTTAGCTACTGGTATCATTTCAGGGGCTCATATCCGTGCCCTTTCTCCCACTGCCAGCTCTAAAGAAGCTGTC
>CAZTEW010000058.1:0-2249 GCA_964612215.1 uncultured Gammaproteobacteria bacterium | reverse complement strand
ATTTGGTTGACTTGAAAATCTTCTTTATTGCCGGTGATGAAAAACTGACATTGATATTTTAAGGCAGCGGCTAAGATCGGCAAGTCTTTACTTTCGGCTAAATCCAGAAATTTCATCATTTCTTTTTTGGCCGGATTTTTCAGAATGGTTAAAGGATAGATTTGAAAAAATTGATAAATTGAGGCAAGCACCAGGGGGACTTTCTTTTTAATATTTCTTAAAACTTCTTCCAAAACCTGTTCAGAGATAACAACTTCCCAATTTTCTTGTAAAAGACGGCTGATTAATGTTGTAGAAACTCCTTTTTGATAAAACGCTGAAAACCAAACATTGCTGTCAACAAAAACTTTTTTTCTGTCAGTCATAATTTTTCACGGCCAGTTCTTCTCTGATTTGCTGGCCTGATGCTTGGAAGTCTTTCTCGCTGATTTGCGCCTTTTGCAATCCCTTTTGAATTGCTTGAAGAACGTCCATGATTTGATTTTGCAGAGGGCTGGCAATTAATTTCTGTTTTTCAATTTTCAACGCCAAGCTGTCGCCGACAGTGAGATTGAGCTGTTGGAGAATAGCTGCCGGTAGAGTTATTTGCCTTCTGGGTCTGATATTGACTAAATAAGGCAGTGTTTTATTCATCAGATGCATGATATCAGATATCTGAAAGCCTGTCAAGGCGGCTCGCCGCAGCGAAACCTTTTATGTTATGATGACTTGATGCAGGGTTTAAGCGAGCCAGAGGCGAAAGAGCGGTTGGCAAAGTACGGGCCGAACGAGCTGGCGAAAAAAAAAGAACATTCTGATTTTAAACTTCTCCTAGAACAATTTACTTCGCCGATGATTTATATTCTGGTTTTTGCCGGAGCGGTGACTTTGTTTTTGCGGGAATTCGCGGCCGCCACGGTTATTTGGGCGGCGGTTTTCTTAAATACCGCCTTAGGCTTTTTTCAGGAAAGAAAGGCTCAGAAGGCTTTAGTAGCTCTGCGTTCCTTTTTAGTTCAAAAAGCGCGGGTCATCCGCGATGGCGAACCGCAGACAATTGATGCCCGGGAAATAGTCCCCGGCGATCTGGTGATTTTAAACCTGGGCAGTCGGGTGCCGGCCGACGGAGTTTTGACTGAAGCCAAGGATTTGTCGATTGAAGAGGCGATTCTCACCGGTGAGTCAATGCCAGTAAAAAAAGTAGCGCAGTCACTCCTCCGAGGTGACCGAATGGGCTCCTCGGAGGTGGGACGGAGTGAAAGCCGAGTATTTATGGGCACTACTGTCGTCACCGGCATTGGCAAAATGGTGGTGACGAAGACCGGCATGGCCACCGAAATGGGCCGGATCGGCGAACAGGTTGCCGAATTAAAAGAAGAAAAGACGCCGCTTCAGAATCAACTGAATAAACTGGCTAAAATTTTGGCGTGGATTGTCGTTGGGATGACGATAGTCATCTTTACCTTTGGTGGACTGTTAGGCTATGACCCATTGATGATGTTCACTACTAGCGTCGCCGTGGCCGTGGCGGCCATTCCCGAAGGTCTGGTGGTGACTTTAACAGTGATTTTAAGCTTGGGGATGCAGCGGATTTTGCGCCGCAAATCTTTGGTCCGGAAATTGTTGGCCGCCGAAACCCTGGGCAGTGTCAGCGTTATTTGCTGCGACAAAACCGGGACTTTAACCGAGGGCAAGATGAAGGTGGTTCGGGCGGAAACAACAGATAAGGATTGGCTGGCAAAAACAGTCATTCTTTGTAATGATTTGCGCAACCCGATGGAAGTAGCGATGGCCAGCTGGGCCTCGGCCCAGCTGGAAAGTCTAAAAGCGAAAGAGTTTAAGAGTTTAAAAGAATTAAAAGAAGCTTATCCTCGCTTGGATGAAATTCCGTTTTCGCCAGAATATAAATACATTGCTACTCTCCACCGGCAGCCAGAAAAAGGTCACCTGCTTTTGATTTCTGGCGCGCCGGAAGTGGTGCTTCGCAAATGTAAAATGAAAAATGAAAAATTAAAAATTTGGCAAAAAAAGCTTGAAGAGTATGGTCAGCAAGGCTATCGCCTGGTCGGTTTTGGTTGCAAAAAAGTGTCCATCTCCGAGGTGGCCCTGGACTCCTCGGAGGTGGACAGAGGAGGCTTTGAGTGGTTAGGCATTTTGCTTTTTGCAGATCCGGTGCGGCCAGGCGTGGCCGCGGCCCTGCAAGAATGTCAACAGGCCGGGATTAAGGTCAAAGTGATTACCGGCGATTACGCGGAGACTGCCAAGTCGGTTTT
>CAZTEW010000057.1:0-2273 GCA_964612215.1 uncultured Gammaproteobacteria bacterium | reverse complement strand
AGGAACGATTAAAGCGGATGTCATTGAAACCAAGAGTGGTGTTAAAACCCAACATCATTGCCATCCGCAGTGTTGATTCTCAAGACGCCATGACCGCCAGAGTGACCAGAATCCCTTGGCCAATTTTAGAAAAAATTCAGAGAAGAATTACTAAAAACATTCCTTCGGTAGTGAAAGTGGTTTTTGACATGACTCCTAAACCGCCCAGCACAATTGAATATATTTAGAAATTAAAGTAAGATAAATTTGTGATTATCACCATTTCCGGTCCGGCCGGGGCGGGTAAAGATACGATTGCCGATCTTTTAGCCGAAAAACTGAAATTAAAACTGATTCGGGGCTCGCTGCGGGTTTTTGCCAAAGAAAAAAAGATGGATATTTTGGCTTTTGAAAAAACCTTTACGACTGATTCTGATTACTGGGATAAAAAACTGGATGAATGGCAAAAACAAGAAGTGAAAAAGGCCGGCGACTGCATTTTAGTTTCTTATCTGGCGGCGTTAAATATTCCGGAAGCAGATTTGAAAATCTGGTTGAGTGCCAGCGAAAAAGTCCGGGCAGAAAGACTCGGTCAGCGCGATGGTTTGTCAGCTAAAAAAGCGCTAGTTTATCTGCGCGAGCGGGATAAATTCTTTCTCGACAAAACCAAGCGGATTTACCAGATCGATTTCTGGCAGCCAAAATTTTACGATCTTCGCATCGATACTTCCAGTTTAACACCCAAACAAATTATTGAGAAGATAATTGATTCAATTGACAAATTATGACACCTGTGACAAAATGCCAAGAGGCTAAAATATAGTGAGCTTTAAAGATTTAACTAAGAAAACCAAGAAAATCAGCGCTGGTTTTCCAGAGAAATTTCAATGGACGGCCCGCGAGAGGTTTGTTGATTTGGTGGAAGAAGTGGGTGAATTAGCCAATGCGATTTTAATTCATGAAAAGAAAAAACCAAAAAGCGGTCTTCACTACGGCAATTCAATTGCTGACGCTCTTTGCGATATTTTATTTGACATTCTTCTTTTAGCTGATTTATATAATATTGATCTAGACACTGAATATCCGGCTATGTTGGAACGCCTGACCAAACGCATCAAAAAGGCGAGTTTGAAAAATGAAGGCGGCTTCACAAATTAAGCAGGCGATTGAGGTTTTAAAAAAAGGTGGGATTGTCATTTTTCCCACCGAAACCGCTTACGGGATTGGTTGCCGGATGGATAACGCGCTGGCGGTCAAGCGCTTGATTAAAATTCGCGGTCGGGAAAAAGAAAAGCCATTTTTAGTTTTGGTTGATAGTCTGGAAACGGCGAAAAAATACTGGCAAAAACTGCCGGCCGCAGTAGCAAAGTTAATCAAAAAATATTGGCCCGGGCCGCTGACAATTGTTTATTATTGTCAGCAAGATTTAGTGCCGGTGGCAGTTCGGGCGGGTAAAGATACTTTGGGAATCCGCTTGCCGGATTATGAAATGACGCGGCGGTTAGTAAAAGCAGTCGGCGTGCCGCTGCTGGCGCCTTCAGCTAATTTAGCGGGTGAAACCACTCCGTATCGTTTAAACGAAATAAATCCCCGGCTTTTAGAAGCAGTTGATTTTGTCTTAAAAATTCCCTGCGGCCAGTACCAACAGCCTTCAACTATCATTGACTGTACCCAGAAGCCGTTTCAAATTCTTCGCCAAGGAGCAGTTGATGTTTTATGATATAGAAATTGGCGGTTGACAAGAGGTCCTTCTGATTTGTTATTATGGTCTGTGCTTTGCTCGACAGTTTTTAAACTTTCTTTAAAGGAGGTCTGATGATGATGGCGGCTTTAGAGCCGGTGACGAAGGTGCGGAAAAGAAATGGCCAGCTGGTCGACTTTAATCTGGAGAAAACAGTTGACGCCATTTATGCCGCCGCCCGGGCGACAGGAGAGTTCGGCAAAGAAGAAGCTGAAAAATTAGCCCAGTCTGTCAGGCGAGTTTTGAACAAAAAGTTTGATGGCTTAAAGATCCCCACGGTCGAGGAAATTCAGGATGTGGTCGAAGAAGTTCTGGTAAAAAAAGGCTGGTGTCAGACCGCCAAGGCTTATATTCTTTACCGCCATAAGCGGGCCGAGCTGAGACGGGTTAAACTGCTTCTTGATAAGACGACAAAATTAATTAATGACTATCTTCAACAGGCTGACTGGCGGGTTAAAGAAAACGCCAACATGGCCTATTCGCTGCAAGGCCTGAATAACCACATTGCTTCTTCGGTGGTTGCCCGTTATTGGCTTCAGGAAATTTACCCGCC
>CAZTEW010000056.1:0-2340 GCA_964612215.1 uncultured Gammaproteobacteria bacterium | reverse complement strand
GGCTTAATCGTGCCGGTCAAGCGCGGGCTTAACATTTTTGCACCAGCACCGCCGTTCGGCCCTTCCCTGGCTGGCCTTTTCTCAAAAGATTAACCGGCTGGAAAAGCGAGGCCCAACATTTTTTCACTGCCAGAACCACGTTGGCTTCGCCCTTAATTTTCAAAAAAGAAGCCAGGTTCAACGACTCATCAACCGGAGAAGAACGAACCGCCGCCAAAGCCTCCTGCGGCCAGCCTGACAGCCGCAAATAATTAGCCATGATCGGTTGGCTGATTTCTTCCGGCACCTTGGTTCTGATCAACGCTTGGCTGATTTGCTCGGTCACTGACTGGACCTGACGCAGATCACGTAAGTCAAGTGAGTCCAAAAGCCCTTTGATTTTCTCGGTCAAGCCGGTGGTTTTGATGAACTGTTGATAAGCGCTGGTGGTCACACAAAAGCCGTTCGGCAGATCCAAGCCCAAATCGAGCATCTCACCCAATGCCGCTGCTTTCCGGCCGACCCGGCTCAGGTCTTCGCGGTCAATCTCTTTTAACCAAAGCACCCACGGTTGCTTATTCATGCTTTTTGGCCAATGTCTCTAATTCTTTCTTGAAAAAGTCCACCCAGGGAATCGGCGCCGGATCAAGTTGATGCTGCATCGCCAGATAAAAACTGATCCAGGCGCCAAAACTGATCAAACCAAAAACTTCCTGTAATTTGTCAGCGGCAACAGGCATCGCTAAGTCGCTGGCCTGAATTTTGTTCTGCCTGACCACCGCGGCGGTCAGTTGAAAACGAGCTTTAATTCTGGAACGATAAAACTCAGAATTAATGAGAAGAAATGCCAATCCCTCTGGATTGGATCGGGGAAACCCCAAGCCTTCCATTAAATGATGGTTTAGCTCCGGAATGACTCGGTATTCGGAAAAATGCTTGGCGTTTTCGTTCAGCTGGTTGTTAAAAACATGAGCCGCGCCGACCAGGTGCTCGGCCGCCACTAAAATCGGTATTTTTTTCTCCAGTCGAAGAGCGGTTTGCTTGGCTAGATTACTGGCTGTCGGCCGTTTGAGAGAGTATTGCTCCTGACTTTTTTTAATCAGGCGCAGCGCCGCTTTGACAGCTGTTTCTTTTAAATTAATCAAGCCTAATTTGGCAAACAAGGCCAGCTGGCTGAAAATAGAATAACCAATTGCCATTCTTGGCTGACCGCAGGAATTATAAACCGGGTTAATGGTATAGCGGGGAAACTGGTTTTTTTGACTGATTTGCTCTAACTGGCCGTTGCTGCTAATCACAAAACATCTTAAGCCTTTTTCAATAACCTCCTGAGCACAACTAAGGGTTTCTTCAGTATTGCCTGAATAGCTGGAAAGAATCACCAGCGAACCGGGACCAGCAAAGCCAGGCAGAAAATGATCGCGGCAAATAACCAGAGGAATCTTCAGCTCATCCTGATAAAGGCTTTGAATGACATGAGCGCCCAGGGCCGAACCGCCCATGCCGCAGACAATCACATTTTCAAAATCGCAATAGTTTAGCGGCAAGTCAACTGACTGCACTTTTTGCCAGGCATCCCCACACTGCTTGCCCAGGAGTTCAATTGACTGATGGACTTTGGACCGGTCCAGTTGCTTGATTTTTTTTAAATCGTCAAGAATATTCATCTTTTCTTATGCTGACGCTAATTTAGCGCCCAACGACACTAATAATTGATTAAATTCTTGCTGACGAGCCTTGAGAATGACCTGATTATCAGCCTCTATATTCAGGCGTAAAAGCGGTTCGGTGTGGGACGGCCGGACATTGACCCAGCTGTCTGAAAACCAAACCGTAATGCCATCCAGCCAGTCAATTTTTTGGGCTTTGGCTTGGTATTTGCCTTCGATTTGCTTCATCACTCCTTCTTTGTCTTCAACCTCAAAATTGGTTTCGGGGATCAGCGGATATTGGTCAAATTCAGCCGCCACCGCGGACAATGGCTGGCTTCTTTCTGAAAGCAGTTCTAAAACCATCAGCATGGTGATAAAAGCACCATCGGCATAAAAGTGGTCGCGGTAATAATAATGGGCTGAGTGTTCACCGGCAAAAAGGGCATCATATTTCCGCATCGCTTCCTTAATTAACGTGTGGCCGACTCTGACTCGGTGGCCTTGGCCGCCTAGTTTGCTGATTAACTCGCTCACCACCCGGCCGACAATGGCATTGTAAAGAATGGTGGCGCCGGGATTTTTCTTTAAGAGGACCTCAGTAATCATCGCCATGGTGATGGTGCCGCTGATAAACTGACCATTCTCAGTAAAAAAGTAAATTCGGTCGGCATCACCGTCAAAAGCCATGCCTAAATCAGCTTTTTCCTCC
>CAZTEW010000055.1:0-2475 GCA_964612215.1 uncultured Gammaproteobacteria bacterium | reverse complement strand
TTGACTGACGCTGAAGAAAAGCCGCGGCGTTTCCAGGCAAATGACCTCATCGGCTTCTTTTTTCAGCAGGCTAATCGTCTCGCTGGCTGCCACCGGTACTGCCACGACCACTTTTCTGGGCTGGCAGTTTCTAATCTCCCGGATGGCGGCCATCATCGTCGCGCCGGTCGCCAAGCCGTCATCGACCAAAACAACAGTTTTCTTTTTTATTTCCCGGGCTGGCCTGCCCTGGCGGTAAACTTTTTCCCGGCGCTTAATTTCCTGTTTTTGGGTTTTAATTTCCTGATCAAGATATTCCTGGCTGACGCCTAACTGCTCAACCAACTCTTGATTCAACCAAAGACTGCCTTTGGTTTCGCCCACCGCGCCAATTGCCAGTTCAGGATTAGTCGGGGCGCTGATTTTCCGGGTGACGACGATATCCAGAGGCAGGTTCAGTTTTTTCGCCAAACCAAAGCCAGTGGCGACGCCGCCGCGAGGAATAGCCAGAATAACGGCATTTTTATACCCTGAAAGCGCTGGGGCCAGCTTCTCGCCCGCTGAAATTTGATCCTTAAAAAGCATAACCCCAGTATAGCATCTCTTGACAGCTTGTCAAAAAAGTATTACTATTTAGACAATATGAGTCAAAAAAGTAAGGTTAAATTTATCAACAGGGAAATTTACCCTGAACTCATTAACTGGCTGGACGAACCAGAAATTATGGCGATTGCCGGACCGCGCCAATCAGGCAAAACGACTCTTTTAAAAAAACTAAAAGAAAACCTTCAAGATAAAAAAGTTGTTTATATTAATTTTGAAGACAGCCAACAGCTGGCTTCTTTTCAACGCGCCCCCCAAGACTTTGTCGCCCTGCAATTAGCCAAAAATGAGAAAACCTATTTTCTTTTTGATGAATTTCAGCATGTCAGCTATGCGGGCAAAGCCTTAAAATTGCTTTTTGATCAATTTCCTCAAGCCAAATTCATCATCACCGGCTCTTCAGCCTTGAAAATCCGCCAGATTGCCTCTTTTTTGGTCGGTCGGGTGATTTTTTTCAATCTTTATCCTTTTTCTTTTAGCGAATATCTTTCCGCTAAAGACGAACTTCTTTTTGCTCTTTGGCAGAAATTTAACCAGTTCTTAAAAGCTTTTCTTCAGAACAAAAAAACCGTGGCGCCAGCCTTGCTTTTTGAAAAAAGGCTCCAGGGTTTTTTTGAAGAATATTTGATTTTCGGCGGCTATCCGGCGGTGAGTCTGTCAACACTGGACAAGAAGAAAAAAAGACTGGCCGGATTAATCGAGACCTATATTGAGAAAGACATTGTCAAATTCCTGCAAATCGGCGACTTTCTGGAGTTTAGAAATTTCAGCAGTCTGCTGGCCACCCGAACAGGTAATTTAGTGAATTTCTCTTCTTTAATGAGCGATGCCCGCTTAAACTATCGCCAGGCGAAAAAATTTCTTGGCGGCCTGGAAAAAACCTTTGTCATTAAACTGCTAACTCCTTTTTTTACTAACAAAACAACCGAGATTAAAAAATCGCCCAAGATTTATTTTCTAGACTTGGGCTTAAGAAACGCCTTGATTAGCGATTTTAGAGAAGTGGATTTGCGGCCGGATAAAGGCGTTTTGGCAGAGAATTTTGCTCTTCAAAACCTATATTATCGCCAAGAAACCAATCAGTTGAATTTTTGGCGGACTAAACAAGGCGCCGAAGTCGACTTTGTTCTTAATTTCCAGAACGAAATTATTCCTCTCGAGGTTAAATATCAGCCTTGGGAAAAACCAAAAATCTCCCGCAGTCTGCAGAGTTTTTTAACTCATTATCAGCCGAAGAAAGCAATTGTTCTTAATCGAAACATTTGCCAGCTTAAGCAATTTAAGCAAACCAAAATCCTTTTTCTGCCGCTGTATTTTCTCTAAATCTTTCCCAGCCATTGACGAGCGAGCTTACCCGCTAGCGGCAGTTCAAATTCTTCTCCTTGATAAGCCTTAACCATCAGCACCAGCCAAAGCACAAAACCAGCAATCATCAGAAACGGCGATAAAACCCAGCCGATGACCGGCGCAAATGACGCCAGCGTTAAAATACCAAAAGTCACTATTGACTGCATCGCGTGAAAGCGGACATATTTATCCTCTTTCTCGATCAATAAAAAAACAATGCCAGTCACCCAGCCCAAAAGATAACAAAGGGCGCCGGCCGTATTCTTAGGTAAACAGGTCCGCCTGCCGATGAGGCAGGTTCCTTTTTTCTCAACCATATTTTCTCACCCCCCTCCTTGCCCGCCAGAAAACGCGCCTTGAGGCAAGTTTCGGCGGGTTCTTTCCTTTCTAATCTCCTATTAATTAGCATACTAGAGTTTTAAGATCGTTGTCAAGGTCTTAAAGTAAGCTCATTTGCTTGTTTTGTCCGCCTGCCGGCGGATTAACTAAAGAACCCTCCGAAGCCTTGGCGAAGGAGGGCCAGATTTTGACCTTGCCGAAAACGCC
>CAZTEW010000054.1:0-2556 GCA_964612215.1 uncultured Gammaproteobacteria bacterium | reverse complement strand
TCTCTGCCGCGCTTCGCGCGGCTGAATCAATCGGCAAAATTCCTGAAAGTTTGATACTGGTGCCTCTAGCAGGAATCGAACCTGCATCTTTCGCTTAGAAGGCGATTGCTCTGTCCGTTGAGCTATAGAGGCAAACTGGGACTTAGAGAGATTTTACCATATAGGTTCCCTGGAGTCGATAACCCAGTCGGCGGTAATATTCCCGGCTGCCGATAGCGGCAATCACGCTAATCTTTGTTTGACCGGCTTGGCGAGCTATTTCTTCTGCCTTTTTAATCAGCTTTTTGCCTAAACCGCAATGCTGAGGCGCTTGAGGGCTCTTTTGACTTAAGGCTAAGGCTTGGCCGTAAACGTGAAGTTCTCTGATAACTATCCTATAGTCGTTTCTCAACCTCAACAAACCATAAATATATCCTCTAGTATCAACAAATTGAAGAAAGAACTCTTCGCCGCCGCTAGCGCGATATTTCATCATCTTTAATTTCAATTGTCTTGTTGCTCCGGCGCGGGCGCGCACCTCGCGGCAGCGGATGCATTGACAGGCAAGACCTTTTTCTCTCAGCTGGCGCTGGAGCACCTGGCGAATATTGGAGAGTTTGTTGCCGGCGGCAATGTTCGCCACCGGGATATCCCGGCCCAAACGGTTAATCCGCACCCAAGAGGGGACAATCTTCTTAATCCTGATTAACAAATCGATTAATTCTTGATCTGAATATGGCTTAAATTTCCCTTTTTTAAACCATTCGAAAAGTTTCGCCTGATAAACCACCACGCAGGGATAAATTTTGATCATATCGGGTTTAAACCGCGGATCAGCAAAAACAGTTTCGAACATCTGGTAATCGCGCTCTAAATTGCTGCCCGGCAGATTCGGCATTAGGTGATAGCAAACCTTAAAGCCAGCGTCTTTTAACAATTGCGTGGCTTGAATTGTTTCCTGAACCGTGTGGCCGCGGTTGATTTTTTTGAGAACATCGTCGTAAATCGACTGGACGCCGATCTCCACTCGGGTGGCGCCTAACTGCCGCATCCACTTGATTTCCTTTTCGGTAATCTGATCCGGCCGGGTTTCTAAGGTCAGCCCAACAATTCTATTTTTGGCGGTTTCGTTGAGTTTTTGGCTGGCGACTAGGGTTGGCGCCGATCGCCCATTAGCCGCGTCAAAGCAGCGCTTAACAAATTGCCGTTGGTAAGAATCAGGGAGAGCAGAGAAGGTGCCACCCAAAATAATCAATTCTATTTTCTCTATACTGTGACCAGTGGCTTGCAGTTGTTTCAGCCGGCGCTGTACCTGTAAATAAGGATCAAAGCCGGCCATTTGCGCCCGCATCACCGCTGGCTCGTCGTCTAAATAGCTTTTCGGAATCGCTTTTTGCGTCGGACAGTAAACGCATTGGCCCGGACAAGGATAAGGTTTGGTCATGACGGCGACCGGAACAATTCCGGAAAGAGAGCGGATTTTTTTCAGACGCAGTAAATCTTCCAGGCTTGGCCGCGGCTGGATTTTGGATTTTTGCACCAATTTCTCATAAGCGGCCAAAATTTCGCTGTTTTTAACCAGGCGGCCATAATTTTTCGCCCATTTTCTTTTTAAATTTGCTAAAATCTTCTTATTGGGTTTTGACTTGCCTAAGAGTTCAAAAACCAGTTTTTCTAAATTCATGTCTATGGATATTTTAAAGAAAACCCAGTCTGATTACAACCTAATTGCCGAACATTTTAGCCAAACCCGCAGGTTTATCTGGCAAGATCTAAGGCCGTTTTTAAAGCTGGTGCGGCCCGGCGATAAAGTCCTTGATGCCGGCTGCGGCACCGGTCGTCTCGCCACGGCTCTTCAAAGCCGCAAAATTAATTATCTCGGCCTGGATTTCAGCCAAAAACAGCTGGATTGCGGCCGTCGCCAAAATCCAGGCTTTGATTTTCAGTTGGCTGACCTGACCGAAGCTCAAACCTGGCAAGGTTTAAAAGATTTTGATATCTGCTTCTGTATCGCTGTTCTCCATCATTTACCGACACCGGACCTACAACTAGAAGTTCTGCGTCGGATTCGCGCAGCGCTTAAAAAAAACGGCTGGCTGGTTCTCAGCGTCTGGAATCTTTGGCAAAGGCGGTTCTGGCGGCCTCATCTTGACCAACTACGCTGGAAGATAAACCGGGGCGGCCGGTGGCGCTGGCTCCAAGTCCCTTATCAATCCGGTCCAAAACTAGTCGTGAATCGTTTTTACTATGCTTTTACGCCTTGGGAGCTGAAAAAATTAGTGAAAAAAGCCGGTTTTCAGGTGGAAAAAGTTACTACCGGCCGTAACTTCTTTTTACTGGCCAGAAGCTAAAGGCTTTGGTTTTGATCGTTTCATTTCTTCTCTGGTTGCTCTGATCTCCGCCATTCTTTGCCACGCATCTAGAGCTTGTCGCTTGGCTACCAAACCAGCACCTTTGGCTGATTGCCTTTGTTCAGGAGAAAGAAAAGGCGATTCAGCCAGTCTAGTCAGTTCTCCTGCTCGTCTTCTAGCGTCTCGAATAATGTCTGGAAAAGAAAATAACCTGCCTAAATCTTTT
>CAZTEW010000053.1:0-2893 GCA_964612215.1 uncultured Gammaproteobacteria bacterium | reverse complement strand
GTAAATTCGGTCGGCATCACCGTCAAAAGCCATGCCTAAATCAGCTTTTTCCTCCTTGACTTTTTTAATCAGTGTTTGATTGTTCTCAGGAATTAAAGGGTTAGGAACATGGTTGGGAAAAGTACCGTCCAGCTCAAAAAACAAGGGAATGATTTTCAGGGGTAAAAACTTGGCGAATTTAGGCATCATGTAGCCAGCCATGGCATTGCCGGCATCAATCACCACTTTGAAAGGCTTAATTTTCTTGACATCAACAAATTTAAAGCAATGCTGGATATAATCATCGCTAATATCCCGCTGAATTTTTTTCCCCCGCCGCTGAGCTGGCTGGATTGGCTTTTGGCTAACAGCTTGGTCCCGAATGTCATAAATACCGCTGTCGCCAGAAACTGCCACCGCGCCTTTTTTCACTAGTTTGAAACCATTATATTCAGAAGGATTATGGGAAGCAGAAACTGACAGCGCCAGATCATAACCGTACTTCGCAGCTGCGTAGTAAGCCATGTCAGTCGAAATCAGGCCTAAATCAATCACGTCGGCACCTTGTTTTAAAATTCCCTCTGTTAGCCCGCCCGCAATTTCCTCAGCCGAGATTCGCATATCATGGCCAATGGCCACCGTCTGCGGCTGAAACATCGCCACTAAAACCTGGCCGATTCTCGCAGCGCCACTGCCATCCAATTCCTGAGGGATAATGGCCCGAACATCATAATCGCGGAAAATCGCCGGATTAATCACTATCAAACATTCTACAGACTGGCCAATAAAAGATCAAGGTAGAAATCAAGCGGCCGGACGGCCTGGCCGGTTTTTTGCTCGCTGTCAATTTGGAGCAGTTTCTCGTGGATAAAAAGCAGCTGTTCTAAGGAAAAGTTTTCCGCCTGACGAAGAAGCTTACCTGCCATCCAAAACGGCATCGGCTGCAAACCTTTGCCGCCTAAGTCTTTGGCCAAAATAAGCAATCTAATTTGCCGGCAAAGCATGTAAAAAACCATTTCGGCTGAGTCAGAATGGACGCACTGGAGGTTTAACGTTAACATCTCGCGGCTATTGCCGGGCCGGATACTTTCCAGGAAGCGGAAAATCACTGGCGCCAGCTTAAAATAACTGACTTTGGCTAACGATAAAGCTTTTAACCGGCGGCCGTCAATTTTTTTATTTTCCCAAAAAACCAGATTCTGCGCCGCTGGTAAAGTTTTCAAGTAAGCCAAAATTTCTTTTTGACTGCGGCTGACCGGCTGGCTAAAAAAATTCTCAACAATCACTAACCGACCGGCTGACCAAAGAGATAGGGTTTCTAAAGCCTGCTTAAAATCAACCAGCTGGCTTTTTTTGGCTTCCAAACGAACGATTTCCTGGTTTTGGGAGCGGGCTAAATCAAGTTTTTTTTGCAGGGCCTGACGACTCTGAACCACGCTCTCACCATGAAGAATTTCCATGATTGTCTTGTTTTGATTATGCTAGCAAAAATACCTGGTCGTTGTCTTTGACTGCCTGGTCGACTTTCAGGCCGATGTCATCGCCTTTTTTCGCTTTTGTCACTGACTGGTGCTCAACCTGCATCGAACTGACCCCCTGGGTAAAATCAGTTTCCCGCGGCGATCCGGCCGGCGCTTTAATCCTGATCTGATCGCCAACGCTGAACGCACTTTGGACGGCAATCACCGCCACGCCGATTTTCTCATAATAGTGAGTCACTTTGCCCACTAATTTATCCGCCACTTTTCCTCACCTCCCTTCGGTTTTATTTTACCATAAACTTTTTGATAATGACAGATGGCGACTGCCAAGGCATCGCTGATATCATCGGGTTTCGGTGTTTCCTTTAGGCCGAGAATTTCCACCACTCTTTTTTGGATGTGTTTTTTATCGGCCCGGCCATAACCGTCAATCATCGACTTAATCTGCACCGGCATGTATTCTGCCACTGGAATTTTTGCTTTGGCAGCCGCCAGAATGATGACACCGGTCGCCCGGTTGACTTCGGTGATGGTTTTGGCGTTGCGGAAAAAGAAAAGTCTTTCAATCGCCATGATTTTCGGTTGGTATTTTTGGATTAACCCGACGGTCTGGTTGTGGATTAAACGCAGTCTTTCGGCCGGAGTTTCTTCCTTTTCCGAAGTCATGCAGCCGTAGGCCACCACCATTAATTGTTTTTTTGAAGCCTTGATCACGCCCCACCCGGCCCGAGCTGTTCCCGGATCAATCCCCAAGATGATCATCTTTCCATTCTACAGGAGAAAGCGCCCGCCCGCAAGCAATTTTATCTACTCTCTCTTTTAAGAAAAGGGCAAAAACCAGCATAAAAGATTTGATCTGGTTGAAGACGGGGATGTCTAGCCGTTTCCGCCCCCGGAATGAGAACATTCATGAGTTTCTAGATGAAGCGAAGCCGCCTTTATTATTCCACCTCTGAATTGACAGCCTTGAGCTGATTGAAGCTGCTCTGAGGGAACAGATTCTAGTTTGCCTCTGACCCAACATTCGTTCTTCATCTGCTGGTGGCCCGGACGGGAATCGAACCCGTATCGCCACCTTGAAAGGGTAATATCCTGAACCATTAGACGACCGGGCCAATAGGAACATTTTAGCAGAAAGGCTTCAGGCAAACAAGACTAAGCGTGGTCGCGGTAGAGGCTGGCGTAAAGATCGTCGAGCTGAGATCGGTGAGCCGCCTGGGTCTCGAACCCAGAACTTACAGCTTAAAAGGCTGTTACTCTGCCAATTGAGTTAGCGGCTCTCAATGAAGGCATTCTAGCAAAATTATAATGGTGGCGCAACTACCCGGTGATGTTTTCAAAATGGCGCAGGGATTTGACAGCGCCGCTAGGGTCAAGCTTAATGGCGATGACATCTAACTGCAGCTGATCAGGCGTTTGCGGTTGTTTCATCT
>CAZTEW010000052.1:0-3014 GCA_964612215.1 uncultured Gammaproteobacteria bacterium | reverse complement strand
CTTGGCCTTCCAAAACTGAAAGTCCGTAAGTTTCATCTAAGGCACTCATTAAATGGGGGAGGGAAAATGGTGGCCGCCACCAATCTTCAAAGACTGTTCTCTTGACGATTTGAACCACTTCTTCAGCATAGGGATTATCCTGATAGTCTTTGCCAAAGACAACCTCAATTATTCCGAGATGATAAGGAGAATCAGAATTCAGGCTGGCAATAATCTGAATCATTTTTTCTGGAGGAATATCTTCAAAAACCCTTAAATGAGCTGTTTCCAATTGAAGATCAACAATTATTTTCGGTGGTTGAGCAGGGGCAGAGGAGACAGTAAAAGAAAAATGTTCCTGACTTAATTCAGGATCAAACTTACCCTCCGGTTCAGCTGAAACAATAATACCCGCCAGATCAGGGTTTTCCTGCCATTTTGGCCAACCGCCATATTTAGAAGGAAAATCTGGATCGGTCAAAAACCTTTCAATATCTCTGGCAGTGGGAATTACTGCCCAGGGCGCGCCGCCTAATTTTTCAGGATAATGGCAGCTGCGAGGGATATTTTGGTAGCCGTTGCGAGCGGCAACGACTTTTAGTGCCTTTCTAATGCCAGGAAGATCGTCAGGATCAAGGACTACAGCTTGGATGATTTCTTTGTGGGGAATAAGGTTGCCAAGAAGAATTGCAGTTTGAGCTTTCCAGGATGACCATTTTTTAAGTTCAGGCGCGATGGCGGCTATTTTTTCCAGAAAAGCCTGGCGGGAGTATTCTGGGCTGGTGGGGTATAAAGCCGAGGCCCAAGCGCTTTCTCCCCAAACTTCTCGCCAACCTTCCAGGAATTTTACTGTCTCCGGAGAAAGTTTGGCTTTTGCTTCTAACAGAACCCTGCCTTGAAAAATTTCACCGGTAGCGCCGTTGATAGAAATAACTTCGCCATCTTGAGGTCTTTTCTGCCATTCTGCGCCCACCACCGCCACCTTTCTTAGGGCTTGCAATATTAAAGCCAGGTGGCTGGCGGTACCGCCTTGATCAGTAACTAAACCCTCAATCTGTCGCAGAGTAACAAGATCGTTTGGGTCGGCTTGGTGGCAAACCAGGATAAGTTCGTCGTCTGATTTGCCTTTTCTAGTTTGATCAGGGGTGGAAACTACTTTGCCGGTGGCGGCGCCGATCGAAGCAGGTTTACCCTGACCGATTAAAGAAGTTTTTCTTGCTTTTTCCAGAGCTTTTTCTTCAAAACCAGGTCGTAAAATTGCTCCACGATCCATAGGTTTGACTCTTTGATAAGCTTGTGACTGACTGATCAGATGTTCTTCGACTAAATCCATAGCTATTTGGACTTGGGCGAGGGGAGTTCCTTCCAGCCGGCGGCTTTGGAGCAAATAAAGCCGGCCGCTTTCGACGGTAAACTCAATATCCTGAGGCGCGCGAAAATGTTTTTCTAGAGTTTCGCCGTGGGCTTCTAAAAGACGCCGAAATCTGGCGGGAATCGGCCGGGCCTGGCTTTTTTCCTGAACCACATCTTCACCCTGGCCAGCGAGAACGAATTCGCCGGTAGCTCTTTTTTCGCCAGTTCTGGGATTGCGGGTAAAAAAGACGCCGGTGCCTGATTGGCCGTCATTGATATTGCCAAAGACCATTTCCTGAATACTAACCGCCGTACCCGCGCTCTCCGGAATGGCATTATAGCGCCGAAAACTGATCGCCCGCGGATTATTCCAGGAAGCCAAAACCGCCTCGACGCCGATTTTTAATTGCTGGTGAGGATCGGTTGGCGCTGCTTCGCCAGTAATTTGCTGGAAGGCGGCCTGGAGACGCCGCTGGCAATCCTGGGTTGCTTTTTTGCCGATCTGGCTGGTTAAGCCGCTGAAAGTGTCAGAAGTTAGTCCCAGATTGAGAACAGTTTCCATCATCCCTGGCATGGAATAAAAAGCTCCGGAACGGACAGAAACCAGCAGAGGATTGGTCGGGTCGCCGAACTTCTTGTTGGTTTTTTCCTCCAAAACAGTCATTTGCCGTAAAACTTCTTGCCAAATTTCCGCTGGCAGTTCACTTTCTTGATCAAATTTCTGCCAAGCTTCAGTGGTCAGGGTAAAACCCGGCGGCACTGGTAGATCCAGCCGCGTCATTTCGGCCAGGTTGGCGCCTTTGTTGCCTAAAAGTTCAGCTTCAATGGGGCCGGAAGAATCAAACTGCCGCGTCCATTTAAATTTTTGAGCAGGTTCTTTAGGATTCTCCATTTCGACTCTCATCTGTTAATCTGTCGAAGAGGAAATTTTGGCAAGCCGGTGCCTGTTTCCCAAACCTGAAATGGTTCTTCGCCTTCGCGGAATCGCTTTCTGGCCGCTTCTGCTGATTCCTGTAGTATTTGAGAGCGAGCTTCTGGGCTTAAGCGAAGAAATTTTGATAAAGCAAGCTTTTTTTCCTGATGAATATTCATTTTCAATGACAAGCTATCACAAAATTTGCTGGTTGTCAACAGATTTTTTTCTGCTATATTATTAAGAATAAAGTTGATGGCGAATAAATTTGTGGCGATTGTCGGCATGGTTGGCGCGGGCAAGACCACGGCCGCCAATTATTTAGAAAAAAAAAGCTTTAACTATCTTCGTTTTGGCCAGGTAGTGATGGATGAGCTCGAAAAAAGAAAACTGAGCGTCTGCGAGAAAAACGAAAAAGCCGTCCGGGAAGGCCTGCGAAAAAAACACGGTATGGCGGTCATGGCCAAACTTAATTATCCGAGAATTAAAGAGGCCTTGAAAAAAACATCCGTCGTCGGCGATGGTCTTTATTCTTGGGCTGAATATCTTTATCTGAAAGAAAAATTAAAAGAGAAAATGATCGTTTTGGCCCTTTATGCCAGTCCCAAAATTCGTTATCAGCGGATCACTAGCCGGCAGGAAAGAGCTTTATCGGCTAAGCTGGCCCAGAGTCGTGATTATGCTGATATTGAAAACATCCAAAAAGCCGGGCCGATTGCCATGGCGGATTACACCATTATTAATGAAGGAACAGTGAAAAAACTTCAGC
>CAZTEW010000051.1:0-3282 GCA_964612215.1 uncultured Gammaproteobacteria bacterium | reverse complement strand
GCTAACTTGTGTTATGATTAAATTATGGATCAGGATGACCAGGCGGTGAGGCAATCAGGAGCGGCAGTGGATCAGCCAATGGTCCGGCGGGGTCCAAAACCGCCAGAGCCGCAAAAACCCGGCCCTAAAGAGCAAAAAGAAATTTTGAGCCGGATTGAAACCGGCGAAGAATTTCCCGTGGTGGAACGGAAAGCTGAGGTTGGACCTGAAGTTAAAGACTGGCTGACGGAACTGGAAACCGGCGAAGAAATTCAACTGCCCCAGCCGGTAACTGATGACAGCGGTATGCCGATTGTCAAGCCGTTTACGCCCCAAAAACCGAAGATTGTTTTGCCCTTGGACGAACCCAATTTTCAGGCCGGCTTTAAGCAAAGCGTTACCAATTCACTTCGCTGGCTGGTAGAATGGGTTAAAAGGGTGCTTTTACTGGCGCCAGAGAGAACAACCTTTAAGAAAAATGATCAATGATCAATTATCAATCAATAATCAATGATCAAATGATCAAATGATCAATTGAGAATTAAAGAATTGATCATTCATTGCATTCCGAAGGAATCTCGCAAAGCGAGCAAATTGAAAACTTAAAATTTCTAAAAATGACTATTTTGTCCGATATTCTTTGGCGGGCTCAAATGCTTCTTATTTGGTTGGTGATGACCGGCTTGGCTTTTGCCGGACTGGCCGGTTTGGTTTATCTTTTGATTTTATGGCTGCGTTATCGCGACCGGGAAAAACGGTCTTTGGAATATGTTCTTCTCCAGGTTTCGTTGCCCCGGGGCAACGAAATCAAAATTGATGCGGCCGAACAGCTTTTTGCTTCTCTCTATACTCTCCGCAAGAGCGGCTGGAAAAGCCGCTTTCAGGCCCAGCCGCATTTGGCCTTTGAAATCGTCGGCAGCTATGAAAACATTAGGTTTTATGTTGCCTGCCACCAGGAAATTGCTGATTTAGTGGAAAAGCAGATTTACGCCGCCTATCCGGGGACAGAAATTGAACGGGTGGACGAATATAATATTTTCAGCCAGGAAGGTCAAGTGGCTTTTGGCGAGCTGACGCTCAAATCATCTCCTTATTATCCGATTAAAGTTTATAAAGAACTAGCCACCGATCCTCTTTCCGCGATTACCGCTGCTTTGGCGAAAATAGACAAGACAGAAGGCGTGGCCGTCCAGATTTTAATTTCGCCGGCTTCCAGAAAGTGGTCAGGCCTGGGCAGCAGCTATCTTTCTAAAACTAAAGAGAGGGAATCAAACCCGGAAAAAGCTAAATACAGTGTTGATCCGAAAAGTCTGGAAGCGATTGGTAACAAGTGCGGCAAGCCTGGTTTTGAAACCGTCATTAGATTGGTGGCTTCTGCCGCAGACAAAGCCAGCGCCAAAAGACACCTGGATAATTTAAGAGGCGCTTTCGAGCAATTCAGCGGCGAGTTGAACGGCTTTAAGAGCAAAAAGACCTGGTTAAAGAGCTTTTTTATGGTTGATTTTATTTGGCGCTATTTGCCGATTTTCGGCCGGAGGAGCATTCTTAACAGCGAAGAATTGGCCACTATTTTTCATTTTCCCAACGCCTCAGTGCAAACGCCGCACATTGACTGGCTTTTCGCTAAAACCGCGCCGGCGCCGGCCGAAGTGCCTAAGGAGGGTTTATTTTTAGGCGTCAGTGATTATCGGGGAGTGCGGCGCAATGTCTATATTAATGAAGACGACCGCCGCCGCCATATCTATATTATAGGCAAGACCGGTGTGGGCAAAAGCGAACTTTTGAAATCGTTGATTTTACAGGACATGAAAGAGGGAAGGGGGGTTTGCTTAATCGATCCTCATGATACGGTTGAACAACTGTTGGAATTCATCCCGCCGGAAAGAGCCGAAGACGTGATTTATTTTGATCCTTCAGATACAGAAAGACCGATGGGGCTTAATTTACTGGAAGCCTATACTGAAGAGCAGAAACATTTTGTCGCCACTTCCATTGTCGGCTTGATGTATAAGCTTTACGATCCCTATAAAACCGGCATTATCGGGCCGCGCTTTGAGCATGCTATCCGCAACGCCATGCTGACGGTGATGAGCGAGCCGGGCAATACTTTTATTGAGGTGGTGCGCTGTTTAACCGACTCCCGCTTTGTTCAGGAATTGCTGCCTAAGATTCAGGACCCGATTGTCAAGCGCTATTGGACTGACCAGATTGCCCAGACAGCTGATTTTCATAAGTCAGAGGTTCTGGATTACATTGTTTCTAAGTTCGGCCGCTTTGTCACCAACAAGATGATGCGCAATATTATTGGTCAGAGCCAGTCGGCTTTTGATTTCCGGAAATGCATGGATGAGGGCAAGATTTTGCTGATCAATTTGGCTAAAGGCAAAATCGGCGAAGAAAATTCCAATTTTTTGGGACTAGTCTTGATTCCTAAAATTCTGATTGCCGCCATGAGCCGTCAGGACATTACTGAGGGCCAGCGCCGCGATTTTTATCTTTACGTTGACGAGTTTCAGAACTTTGCCACCGGCGATTTTGCCCAAATCTTGTCTGAGGCGCGGAAATACCGGCTCAATCTTTGCGTGGCCAATCAGTTCATCGGCCAGATGGAAGAAGAGGTGAAAAACGCGGTTTTCGGCAATGTTGGCACCCTGATTACTTTCCGGGTCGGCGTGGCTGACGCTTCTTTTCTCCAGCATGAATACGCGCCGACTTTTAACGAAGCGGATTTGTTAAACATTGAAAGATTTAATGTCTACACAAAAACGACTGTCAATAATGAGCCGGTGCCGCCGTTTAGCATGGATTTAACCAAGGATTTGGAGTATGAGGAAAAACTGCGCAATCCCAAAGTGGCGGCAATGATTAAACAGCTTTCCCGCTTAAAATACGGCAAAGACCGCAGCCTCATCGAAGCCGAAATCTTCCGGCGAGCACGGCTGTAGAGCGTTGACCAGCGGGCTAAGCTCGTGTAAAATATCTTCTGGAGAGCATCGATCTTAACATCGATTTGGGCGCGTAGCTCAGTGGTAGAGCACCAATCTTAACGTTGATTTGCTCGCGTAGCTCAGCGGTTAGAGCATCGATCTTATAAGTCGAGGGCCCCTCGTTCGAATCGAGGCGCGAGCACAAAGCAAATCAACGTCTTCAGGCTTAAGAATTAGCCTGAAGATAAGTTGGGGGTCCTTGGTTCGAATCCAAGCGCGCCCACCAAATCGAATGTCTCAAAATTTAGATAAAATTTTGAGATAAGTCGAGGGCCCCTCGTTCGAATCGAGGCGCGAGCACAAAGCAAATCAACGT
>CAZTEW010000050.1:0-3587 GCA_964612215.1 uncultured Gammaproteobacteria bacterium | reverse complement strand
CACAGTCATCGCTTTGATGGCATTCTAAAAAGACTGGAGAGCCGGAAAAGCGAAACCGCTCTCAGTCTGCTTTTTTTCGGCGTAATTTTACTGATTTTCTCGGCGGATATGCTGGTGAAAGTCAGCTACCAATTAGCGAAGATTTTTCATGTGCCTTTATTGCTGGTGGGTCTTTTTTTGGTTTCCATCGGCACCACCCTGCCGGAGCTTTCCTTTGGCATTAAAGCCAGGCGTTCTAATCAAGTGGCGATGGTTTTCGGCAACCTGCTCGGTTCGGTGGTGGCTAATTCTTCTTTGATTTTAGGCATCGTGGCTTTGATTGCGCCGATTAAGATTGTTTATCTTCAGGAATATCTGCTGGCAACGGTTTTCTTTGTGGTGATTTTTGCGGTTTTTTATTTTTTTGTCCGCAGCAAGCGGCGACTGGAACGCTGGGAAGGCGGCCTGCTTTTTCTGCTTTACCTCCTTTTTGCCGCGGTGGAGTTCCTCAGGCATTAAGGTTCAATCAACCGGTCAATCTCGCGGCGGATGTTGGCCAGGGCGGGTTGGTGCTGGTTTGCCAGGCGGTGGAGGTTGGGGTGGAGGTGTTGGAGACGGCTGGGGTTTTGGGCGAGGGCAAGAATTAGTCGAGCTGCTTTTTTGGGGTTAGGTTCGACAAAACCGATTTTCTGCTTTTTAATCAGCTCCAGATTGCCTTTTTCCTGTTCCGGCGGATAGCCGGTCGCTAAGAAAGGCACGGCTAAAGCGATGCTTTCGAAAAGCAGACCGGAGCCAGCCTTGCCGACGATTAAATCAGCCTGAGTCATCAACTCAGCGATGTTTTCGACAAAACCATAAACTTCCAGTTGGGGATTTTTCCTGAGGCTTTTTTCCAAGCGGGGATTGCGGCCGCAGACGACAATGATTCTTAAGTTGACACCAAGCGGTTTTCGTTGGAGGTGATTTAAAATAGCCTTGGTTTCGGTTAGGCCATAGCCGCTGCCGCCCAGGAAAACCGTAAACTGCCGAGAGTGTTTTTTCTTTTTTTGCCAGAATTCCGGCCGCACCGGGAAACCGACTAGTTTAACCCTTTGCGGCAACAGGCCTTTTTTCAGGCAAAGATCAGCGGCCGCTTGAGTAGCGGTTAAAGTCAAATCAGCCTGGGAGCACATCCACACTTGATGAGCGTTAACCGGATCAGCAATGAAAATCACCAGGGGTTTTCGAGTTGACCAGCTGATCTCGCTAGTTAAGAAATGCTGAACAGAAATGACAAGGTCATAATTCTGCCAGTTGATTTTTTTTAGGCTGGGCCAAGTCGCCGGGAAAGCCAGCAGATGTAGCAGGTCAGCGCCGAAACGATTGTCAGTCAGACGGTAAAAAAAGTTATAAACCTGAGGCAGGTAATGATGGATGTAAAAATAGCCGCTGGCGCCGAAGCGGAGGAAATAATCGTAAATCTGAACCTGGTATTTCTTTTTCAGTTCGCTAGCCAATGCCTGGGCCAAGCTGCGGTGGCTGCCGCCGGCCTTGGCCGAACAAAGGATGAGAATTTTTTTCATTAAGAGTATTTTATCATCAATCGTGTTAAAATTTAGCTGTGAAGATTGGGATTTTTGTCGAGGCGGACTTAAAGCAGGCCGGCGGGGTTCAGGAATATGCGCGGGGGTTAGCCAGGGCTTTGCAGGATAAGGGTGAAGAGGTGTGGTTAATTACCCCTCGCCTCTCCGGCGGGACTAGGGGAGCCTGTCTGCCGGCAGGTAGGGTAAAAACTTTGGGTCGGCGAATCTTAATTAAACCCCTGGCCAAGTTATGCGGTACAGCCTTGGCTGTACCGCTGACTTATGCGAAACCTTCAGAAATTAAAAACTTCCTGGACAGTGAAAATTTTGAGGTTATCCATTGGCAGGCACCGTTCAGCCTGCTTGGTTATCAACTGCTTTGGCAGGCTCGAAAACAGCCGGTGACCAAAATCGCCACTTTTCACATTTACAGCCAATCAAAATGGCTTTGGCTGTTAAGATTATTTTTATGGCCGCTGCGGCCGCTCATAAGATTGTTTGATGTCCGGATTGCTGTTTCTCAAGCGGCCCAAGAGTTTGCCCAAAAATTATTCGGCGCTGATTATCTGATTATTCCCAACGCTGTCGACACCACCCGCTTCAAACCCAGCCAGCAGGAGGATCAAAACACTATTCTTTTTGTCGGCCGCCTGGATCGCCGCAAAGGCGTCATGTATTTACTGTCGGCTTTTGCGATTATCAAGCGCCAATTTCCTCGGGCGCGGCTCGTCATCGTCGGTCAAGGACCTCAGGAGAAAATGGCTAAAAAATTTGTTGAGCAGCATGACCTGCGGGATGTTAAATTTAGCGGCTATGTTCCGGCCAGCGATCTAGCGCACTTTTACCAGCAAGCGAGTATTTGTTGTTTTCCAGCGATTGCTAACGAAAGCTTCGGCATTGTCCTTTTGGAAGCAATGGCCAGCGCCAAGCCAGTGGTCGCTTTTGATATCGAGGGTTACCGCGAAGTTTTAACCGGCGACCTGGCTCGCTGGTTGGTGGAGCTGAAAAACATTGACGCTCTAGCCCAGGCCTTACTGGAATTGTTAAAGAAGCCTCGATTGTGCCGCCGTTACGGCCAGCTCGGCTGGCGAATTGCTCAACAATACGCCTGGCCCCAAATCAGCCAGCAAATCCTGGAAACTTACCAGAGGTGTTAGGTTCTAGACCGTTCGCCTCATCTAACGTATTTACAGATATCTGTCAAAAGGGAACCATATCTTCTTTCAAATTCAGGAAAATCATCTTGAGCATCTAAATCATTAAGAATGCTTCTTCCTTCTTCAGGCTCGCCTTCTACTAATCTTCTTTGAGCCCGGCAAAAATCTTGAAGAAGGCTCATTTCTATTTCGGAGTAATCGTCACCATTAATATTAATACGAAACCGCATCCTAACTTCTGACCAGCTAGGAATATAAGCTCCATTGGGAGAGAATTTTATTCTTTGCTCCTTGCTCATTGACTCGTTAAAATTATATCATAGTGTGGTAAGATGGGAAGATGGATATTGTTGCTGATCTTCACCTGCATTCCAAGTACTCCCGGGCCGTATCGCCGCGGATGAACATTCACCAAATGGCCGAGTGGGGCCGGAAGAAAGGGATTGATTTGCTGGCGACCAGCGATTGGACCCACCCCCTGTGGTTTAAAGAACTGAAAGTCAATCTGGAAGAGGTGGAGGCCGGCGTCTATCAAGCGAAGTCACTCCTCCGAGGTGGCCGAATGGACTCCTCGGACGGTGGGACGGAGCGAGGCGGCGAACCTTATTTTGTTCTCGGCACGGAGATCGCTTCGATTTATTCTCAGGGCGGCAAGGGTCGCCGGATTCACAACCTGGTTTTTGCCCCTAATTTAGAAACAGTCGAGAAAATCAACGCTGAATTTTCCCAGCGGGGCTTTAATCTGCTGGCGGACGGCCGGCCGATTCTGGGTCTAAGCAGCCGCGATTTGGTGGATTTGGTGATGAGCATTGATGAGAATTGTCTGGTTATTCCGGCTCACTGTTTATTGCCAAGCGAGAATTTGCATACTCCGAAAGGGATAAAAGCG
>CAZTEW010000049.1:0-3593 GCA_964612215.1 uncultured Gammaproteobacteria bacterium | reverse complement strand
GCTTCATTCAATGAAATCGCGCCCTGGAATCGCTGGCGTTGAAAATTGACAGAAGTTGGAAAATTTGAGAAGATGGGAAAGTGGGGAAGAGATATTACGCGGTTGACATTGCTGGCTTGAAGCGGCGGCTGCCCCTTTTTGAAATCGCTCCCGGCATGAAAATCGCCATCTTTAATATTCTCGGCGACACCGAAGTCGTGATGCGCAGCAGCCAGGCCTTAGCCAAAAAACTGCCAGCCGGGGTTGAGGTTTTGGTGACGCCGGAAGTGAAAAGCATTCCTTTGGTTTATGAACTTTCCAAGTTATTAGCGGTGCCTTATGTTGTCGCCCGGAAAATCAAAAAACCCTACATGAAAGGTTCGTTGAAAACGCTGGTAGTTTCGATTACTACTGGCCAGCCGCAAACGCTTTGGCTGGACGGTAAAGACAGGAGTGTTTTAAAAAACAAAAGGGTGGCTTTGATTGATGATGTCATCAGCACCGGCAGCACTCTGATGGGCTTAAGAAAATTAATGAAAAAAGCTGGCGCCAAAGTAGTTGCCGAAGCGGCCGTTTTTATTGAAGGTGATCCGGCTAAGTGGCCCAAAATTATCAGTCTGGGCAATTTGCCCATTTTCAGTGATGAAAAAAGTTAGGGTTGGTGTCATCGGCGGTTCTGGCTTTTATTCTTTAATGGAAAAAGCCAAAGAGATTAAGGTGGAAACGCCTTATGGTCTGACTTCAGGGAAAGTTTGCCTCGGTAAGATTTCCGGCCAAGAAGTGGCTTTTTTGGCGCGGCATAATCCGAGCCATGATTTGCCGCCCCATAAAATTCCTTATCAGGCCAATATTTACGCGCTGAAATCTCTCGGAGTTGAGCGGATTATCACTGTCACGGCGGCTGGTTCGCTTCAGCCGGACATTCACCCCGGCGACTTTGTGGTTTTAGACCAGTTTGTTGACCGGACCAAAAATCAAGAAGACACTTTTTTTCACGGGCCGATTACCACCCATGTTTCGGCGGCCTATCCTTATTGTCCGCAGCTGCGGCGTTTGGCTTTTGACTGCGGCCAGGGATTGCAAATCAAAATTCATCCTCAGGGAACAGTGGTAGTCATCCAGGGGCCGCGCTTTTCCACCCGGGCCGAGTCAGAATGGTTTACCAAAATGGGCTGGCAGGTGGTGAACATGACTCAGTACCCGGAAGTGATTTTAGCGCGGGAAATGGAACTTTGTTACAGCGCCGTCGCTTTGATTACTGACTATGACGTAGGCCTAGTGGCAGAGAAAAAAGTCAAGCCGGTTTCGGTCGAGGATTTTTCCCGAGTTTTCCGGGAAAACAACGAAAAGGCGCTGAAATTAGTTTACGAGATGATCAAAAAAATGCCGGTTAGGCGAACTTGTCGCTGTGGCCGGGCCTTGAAAGGAGCGCGAGTGGAATGAAAATTCTCAGCGGTTCAGCGCACCCGCAATTAGCCCGAGCCGTGGCCCGCCAGCTGTCAACCCGGCTCGTCGAGACGGAAATCAGCCGCTTTCCCAACAATGAAAAAAGAATCCGGATTACCGGCCGAATTAAAGCTGAGGTAGTTTTTATTATTCAGCCGACAATTAAGGATGAGGATCTGATCGAACTGGTTTTACTAGCGGACGCGGCCCAGAGAAAAAAGGCTAAAAAAATTATTAGCGTCATGCCTTGGTTTGGTTACAGCCCGCAGATTAAAGCTTACCGCTCGGGTGAACCTCTATCAGCGCTGGTGATGGCGAAAATTTTAGCCGGCAGCGCTGTTGACGAAGCGATTATCGTTGATCCTCATGCTGAGATGCTGAAAAAGTTTTTTGCGATTCCGGTGTATTTTTTAAGCGCCTGCAAGCTTTTTGTCCAGGCTTTAGCCAAGCAAAAGACCAGCGAGACAGTGGTGGTGGCGCTTGATGCTGGCGCCAAAGAAAGAAGTTCGCAATTGGCAGATTCGCTGAAATTACCCTTGGTTTTTCTGGAAAAAACACCGCGTGATCGTCAAACCGGCCGGGTAGAATTTGTCAGCTTGCAAGGCAAGGTCAAAGGAAAAGATGCTTTATTTTTTGATGATTTTGTTTCTACCGGCCAGACTTTGATTAAAGCGGCTAATTTTCTCAAAAAAGAAGGAGTCAGAAAAATCACTGCCTGCGCCACCCATTATTTAGCCGTGACGGGTTTAGCGGCCAGGCTAGCGGCCAGCCCTTTAGATGAGATTCTGGTGACTGACAGTCTACCGGTTAGCCGCCGACAGCGATTTAGCAAGTTGAGGGTAGTTTCTTTGGCGCCGCTGCTTGCCAAAAGCATCAAAGAAATGTTATCAGAGTTTTTGCCGCTTTCTAAATCGAGCCAGCCAGCTTTTATTTTTATTTCCGGTGGCGTGATTTCCGGCTTAGGCAAAGGCATTACTACAGCTTCGGTTTCTCTGCTGCTTCAGTCTTTAGGTTATCGGGTGGCGCCGGTGAAATGCGATCCTTATGTCAATATTGATGCCGGCACCATGAACCCGATTGAACACGGCGAGGTTTTTGTGACCAGCGACGCTATTGAAACCGATCAGGATATTGGCCACTATGAGCGCTTTCTCGACCAGGATTTAAGCCGCGCTAATTACACCACTACCGGCCAGATTTACCAGTCAGTGATTGATCGGGAGCGTTCCCTGGAGTATGGCGGCCGCTGTGTGGAAGTGGTGCCGCATGTACCGGAAGAAATGATCCGGCGCTTTAAGCTAGCCGCAGTAAAAATGAAAGCTGATATCGTGGTGATTGAAATCGGCGGCACGGTCGGCGAATACCAGAACATGCTTTTTCTCGAGGCCAACCGGATTATGAAAGTCCGCGACAAAGAAAACGTCGTTCATCTTCATGTTGGTTATCTGCCGACGCCGCCTTCGCTGGGCGAAATGAAAACCAAGCCGATCCAAACTTCTGTCCGGGCCCTGAACGCGGCCGGCATTCAGCCTGATTTCATCATTGCCCGGGGAGCGAGAATGCTTGACGAAAAAAGAAAAGAAAAAGTGGCGCTTTTCTGCAGCCTTAACAAAGAAAACGTTATCAGCAATCCAGATGTGGATTCTATTTATCAAGTGCCCTTTATTCTTAACGAGCAGAGGTTAGCTGAAAAAATTCTCGAAAAACTTGGTTTTAAAGCCAGGAAAAGAAAGGATTTAAGGGCTTGGCAGGATTGGCTGAAAAAAGCCGGCCGGCTGAGCCAGAAGGTTAAAATCGGCATTGCCGGCAAATATCAAACCGCCGGCGACTATACTTTAAGCGACGCTTATATCAGCATTGTTGAGGCATTAAAACATGCCGGCTGGCAATTGGGCGTCCAGCCGGAAATTATTTGGCTGGATGCGGAAAAATTAGCCGCCGGCCGTGATTTAACCAGTCTCCAGCAAATTGACGGCTTAATTGTGCCGCCGGGGTGGGGGAGTCGGGGGGTTGAAGGCAAGATTAAAGCGGTTAATTTTGCTCGGGAAAAGAAAATTCCTTTTTTGGGGCTTTGCTTTGGCCTGCAGATGGCGGTGATTGAATTCAGCCGGAACGTCCTGGGTTTGGCTGATGCCAACTCTACCGAGGTCAATCCGAAAACAAAATAT
>CAZTEW010000048.1:0-4333 GCA_964612215.1 uncultured Gammaproteobacteria bacterium | reverse complement strand
ATAGCGCCGACAATAAACCTTGTCGCTTATTTTCAAACTAGATGGACTCTCGTTTACTAACAAGGCGCCTGATGTTGGCAAAAAGTGCCCTTCTGTAGATAAAGGGGTGTGATGCCCAACGGCCACTTGGATGACTTTCGCGCTAAGAAAGATAATTTTACCGTCATCAATTGTCACCTTCCACTCACTCAGTAGGCCACCATATTCGTTCCATGTATACAATGTTACCAGTAATCGCTCATTCATCTTCTCTATGCGAGGAGCTTGAATCTGCACTTCATAGTCTATTGGATTGCGAAAATCATCTTCATCATAGGGTATCTCAGCCGAGTTTTCTACAAATATCCAATCTGAAAATCCTCGAACTGTAAGATTACAAATAAGTTTCTTAACCTGTTGAATGTTTGTCCTGTCATCTTGTAAAGCCGAAGGGGAGTGAAAATCTCGGAAACGACCAATGGCAACGATGGTAGCCGCTATAAGAATTAAAACTGCTAAAAGAAAAATGATCAAAAGTTCTTTCTTCTTCATCTCAAAAACCTCCTTAATAAAGTCCGGGTGACGACGACGCCGGTGAAAAGACTGACCAAAACTCCTAAACCTAAAGTCAAAGCGAACCCTTTCACCAAACCGCTGGTGTTCAGAAAAGACCAATTAAAAGGGTTGAAAAGAATAAAGCAGGTAATCAGGGTGCAGACATTAGCGTCCTTGATCGAATCCCAGGCTCGGCCAAAGCCTAATTCCATCGCCCGGCGCCGCGGTTCGCCGGCCCGCTGTTCTTCCCGCATCCTTTCAAAAATCAGGATATTGCTGTCAACCGCCATCCCGGTCGATAAAAAGAAACCGGCCAGTCCTGGCAAGGTTAAGGTTACCGGCAGCAGTTTATAAAGGGCAAAAGTAATTAAGCCGTAAATAATCAAAGCCAGGTTAGCAAAAAAGCCTAATTTGCCGTAAAAAGCAATCATGAAAATCATTACCGCCAGCAAACCGACGACGCCGGCAAAAGCGCTTCGTTTAATCGAAAGCTCGCCTAGACTGGCACCAATGTTTTTCTGTTCAATCACCTTAATCGGTACCGGCAAAGCGCCGGCATTTAACTGAATCGCCAAGTTCTTTGCCTCTTCAATCGTAAACTCGCCGCTGATCACTGCCCGACCGTCAGTAATCGGTTCGTTCACGGTCGGGACGGTAATCGGCAAGCCGTCCAGAAAAATAGCCACCTGCCGGCCAACATTACGGCTGGTGATAGCGCTAAAAACCTCTTTGCCTTGATCGCTGAATTCCAAGCTGACTTGAGGCTTGCCGCTTTGGGGATCAAAAATCACTTCCGCATGCACCAAATCTCGGCCGGTCAAGCTGGTTGGCTGAAAATCCAGCAGTAAATTGCCGGACGGGCTGGCATTCCGGACCTCCCGGAAATCTAGCTGGGCAGTTTGGCCAATGAGGTCAAGTGCCTGGTTAACATCTTTAATCCCGGGCAGTTCAACAATAATCCGGTAATCAGCGCCGACGCGAGCGGTCTGCACGACCGGCTCGCTGACGCCGTAAAGATCCACCCGGCGGTTGATAATATTTTTAGCCGCTTCCAGAGCCGTCTCTCGATCTTTCTCGGCGATATTAATCATGTCTGTTTGCAGCACCAGATGCGTCCCGCCCTGAAGATCGAGACCGAAACGGGGAGTCAAGTCACGTTTAATCTGAAAACGGCCGAAATCAATGTTTATTGCTGGCGACAAAATCAAAAAAACCGCCATCCCAACTAGAAAAATGATGAGCCAAAGCAGTTTATTGTGACGCATTTTTATTGCTTCCTCTTAACGCCGCTTGCGGGTTTTTTTGACAAAGTTTTCTGCTAGGGGCAGCTGGGTGACACCGGAGAATTGATAGGTGACTCGGGCCTTGTCCGGCCAAGTCCGGACTTCAACTTCGTTGCCGATGCGGCTGCCGACGGTTTTCAAGAAACCTGCCGGCACGGTCACCACGGCGCTGTTGCCGCTTCTGAGAATTTTCTGTTTCATTCAAGCCCTTCCAACATTTTTTCCTCGTCGCCAATCAGCATTACCCGCGAACCAGTAAGAACTTTAGTAATAAACGGGTCGCGGCGGCGCTTGCGGAAATTGAACTCTTCTTCGGTCATAATCGTATAGTTGACTTCCTCTTTCCGCCTGACTTCTTCGGCGCGGACAAAAGCAGTCACCTGCGGCAAAACGATTTCGCCGACCAGCAAAAGCGCGACGCTGTCTTTTTGCCTTGATAAACCGCGGCTGAAGCGGCCGCTCAGCATGGCAAATTTAACCCGGCCGATTTTTTCTTTATTCTGGATAATCTGGCCGCCCAGACCAGTGGTTTTCGCCACTAAAACCAACAATTCAGCGTAAAAAGGATAGTCTTCGCGCAGTCGGTAATAAATCCTGTTCCCCCGTTCCTCTTTGCTGGCAATTTTCTTAGCTTCCATTCTCGCCAATTCCCGCCGGACGGCGTTGATTTGCTCGTCAGTCAGCCGAACTAACTGCCGGACATAGAAAATCTTTCGGGGTTGGCTAAAAAAAATTTCCAGCAGTTTAACTCTGGTTTTTGAGATGAAAAGGTCCTGCAAATCAGCCATTTTAATATTCAACTTTGCTTCGGGTGGGCAGGACTTCAAGCCAGATTTTGCCTCGGTTGAACTTAATCTCCCGACCGTTTTGGTCGTAAAAGACAGTTCTTGACGCTTTGGTTTTTTTGCTCCACTTACCTTTGATGGCCTGACCATCCTGGAAAATCAAAGCCTCGCCGCTACCGGTGGTTTCGTAAAGCAGGTGCTTATGGCCGTCTACCGGACCGGTTTCTTTCATTTTCTGCACCACCACCACTTTTGCCCGAAGCGGTTCTTGGGTGTTAAAATCCAGGTGTTCGGCAGCGCCGTTCAGACGCCGGTAGTCATTGCTTTCCGGGTCATATTGCCAAACAACATGAAAATCTTCATAGCCTTCCCAAAAATCAAATTCTACTTGCCTGACTTCGCCTTGTTCTTCGTCAGGCTCCTTGAATTGCCATGGCTTGAATTCCTCCTGCCAATTAACCCCGTCTTCGTCTTCAGCCGTGTAGCCGGCCTTGACCGCTACCTGCCAAAGTTTTTCCGTGGTGGAATGCATCGTATGTTCGGTGGCCACCGGATGGCCAAGCTTGTCATAATCCCGCCAGAAATAAGGATAACTGCCATAACGCCCCATCTGGTCAATGTCGCGAAGGCCATAGTCCCTGATCTGGCAAAGGGCTCGGGCCCGCGGATCAACACTCGCATCGCAGGCCGCGCCGCCAACATGAACATAAGTGGCATCGTATTCCAGCGCCCAATCGAGGAAATAAGTCCGGGCGCTGCGGATTGGTCCTAATAAAGTGTCAAAAGCCGCCGTGTCGCAGAGATAAACCGCTAAAAAGCGAGTAATGCCGCCTTCGGCGACTGCCTCATAAACAATGTCCGCCTTGACCAGGCCGGACTGGGGCCGGCACTCAAGATGGTTCTCAATCATCACTGCCAGCGGCCGGCGCTCTTCCCAGATTTTTCTTTCCTCTTTAGTGTATTTGGCGCCGGTCAGCGAGCAGGCTTCAGTCTGAGGACCGCTAACATCAACTAAGGCTCCTGTCTGTTCTTCCGGCAGCTGGGTTTCCACTTCGGTTAGGGGCGCGGTTCCCAGAAAATTAAAAACCGCGTAAGAAATGCCGGTAGCAAGCAAATAAAGGCCAATGCCTATTAAAACTAAAAGAATTTTTTCTTTTTTCATACTAATAAACTGGCTTTTTTAGCACTGATGATGATTCTTTCTTCCTCGGCTGACAATTTATACTGACCAGCTTTACCTTTTTTGACCGTTTTGGCGTAAAGCCTGGTAACCTCCCGGCTGTGCAGCGAGGTAATTACCAGACCGTCATCATGAGCATCCAGCAGAGCCAAGATAAAACTCTGGTCGCCGCCGGTGGTCTTAAAAGGATTATAGCGTAAAAAGCCGACCTTTTGAAAATGGTAGCCGCTCTGGGCTTCGATTTGTTCACAACGATGAGTGATTTCCTTAATTTCTTTCTCATTGTCTTTGGTATTTTTTAAAATTCTTTCCAGAACAGTTTTTAAATCTTTCTGGGTAATGCCTTGAGTCAACCGGCGATAATGACTCATTGCCCGAAAAAGAAAAAAGCTTAAAAGCATTAGCCAAAGCAAAGCAGTTGCCGCAAAAATAAAGGTCAGGTTTCCCAGTTCCATGCCTTCTTATTTTACTGACTTAAATCAGAAGTGTCAATGATGTGTACTAGTCACACACTTTTTCGACATTAAGCCTCTGGAGAGCAGGTAATCCAG
>CAZTEW010000047.1:0-4405 GCA_964612215.1 uncultured Gammaproteobacteria bacterium | reverse complement strand
GCTGGAAAAAGATTTCTGGATCAAAGATGAATTTTTCTGCCGGCAGGTCATTGTCCTGACGCTCTCTCTCCAGTCTGAAGTCACCCCAACTGATGGTATAACCTTGAATTATCAGAGTTTCGTCTTCGGTCACTTGGCCGGTTTTCACCCAGCCGCTGCTGATGAGAACCGCTTTAATCTGGTGGACCTCTGGATCGATTTCGATATTGCCGCTGCTGATGAAAACGGCCAGGCTGTCAGGAGTTTGCAGATCAGCTTCGAGGTTTACCCGGCCGCTGACTAAAAAGACCTTGACACCCAAACCGCTCGCCAGGTCGCTGTCAACCGTTAAATCAGCGTCAATTTTAAAAATCCGGTTGCTGGACAGATCCAGATTGCTCAACCGCTGATTGCCGCTGAGAGTTTCGTCTGGCTCCAGATTAGTGTCAAAATAAGAATAATCATAGCGCCGGCCGTGATAACTAGTTTTTGCCAGCCAGCCGCTGGCCGAAACCCGGCCCTGGCCGCGGTCAAAATCACGACCGTAAGAAACTATGCCGACAGCGCCATCTGGACTGGCGAGAGAAAAGTCAGCCGCGTCTGGCAGCTGGGGCAGAATGTCAACATCAGCGTGAACATCGCCGTCAACTGTCTGAAACCAGGCGTCAGCGGCCAGCGGCGGAGGAGGCGTGGTTGGCGTCGGTGTTAGCGAAGTTGGCGTCGGCGTCGGCGTTAAAGATTCAGTCGGTATTGGCCAGGCAGGGCCGCAGCAAATATCATTGCAGTTAAAATTATTAGTGGCGCATTTTGAGTTCTTTTGAATCGCTTTTTCCTCGCAGTTTAAATCGCCGGCATTGCCGGCGGCGCCGGGTTCGCCGGCCGGCCAGTATTCATATTTGCCAGGCACTGGCGCCGCGCTGCATTCACTGCCTGTTTCCCAGCCAGTATTGCTTTTGCGGCAATCGCCTTGGCAGGCCGTGCCCGGACCACGCTCGTCGCCTTGACAGCGATCGCCGCCAGGACCCTGGCAGTCGCTAGCGCTGCAGACAACATAACCTTTCCAGGGATAGCAAGAATGGGCGCAAAAAGCGATGCCGTTTTGACAGCCGCCGGGGTTAGCGTAGCAGAATTTACAGCCGATATCTTCAGCCTGAACTGTTGGCGGTTGACCAAAGACAGCGATTAAAAAAATAATGGTTGAGAAAAGCAATTTATTTTTCATTAGAGTTGAAAAATGGTCAAACTTAATAATTCTGTGGGCTGATTAGGCGCAAAGCTAACGCTAATCGGCGCTCTAGGCTTTAATAAGGGTCTTAATTTTTCCAAAGAAATTTCCTGAAGGCCAGAGCGTCGGGCGACAGCGAGTTTAGTAGCCGGCGTCAGCAAATGACTGGCCTGTCCCTGCTGATCCGCAATGATTATTTCTTGATTTTCCAAGTCAAAATTGACTAAAATCGTGTTTAAATAAGTAGCATCATCGGCCGTATAGCTTTCCAGCTGATAAAATTGATCAACAGAAGGCGGTTCTTGTCTGATTCTTTGGGAGAGCGTTTTAATCAGCCAATACTCACAACCTACCAGCAGCCAAAATCCAGCCGCGGCCAGCAAAACAATTCTCGCCACTTCTTTCTTCTTCACTAATTTTATTTTAAAGGCAATAGAAGCCACTTGTAAAGAGGCAAAATTTCTATTTTTAGATTTTTTTCTTGAATAATTTCTTTTTGGTCTTCGGTTAAAAGCAAGCCTCTTTTAAGTTTAAATTCCTGCATTGCTTCTTGAAGACCAGCCAGCTCTCCCTGGCGGTTCTGGTCAGTTAAATTTTGGCAGACTTGAATCGCTTCTGTCACCCGTCTGCCTTTTTTCACCAGGAAATCGCATTCTTTTTTAGTTTGATAATAAAAAACCTCTTGGTTTCTTCTTTTTAATTCAAGAAAAACCAGGTTTTCCAGCAGACGGCCGCGGTCTTCGCTAAAATGAAAACCAACAACATTGGCCAAGCCATTATCAATTAAATAAGCTTTTTTAGGATTAACAGTTTGCTCTTTTAAAGAATAAGCGAATTTCGACACAAAGAAGAAGATAAAAATCTCTTCTAGGTAATGCTGATAGTTAATCAGGGTTTTCTTGCTGACTTTGGTTTGGGTTTTAGCCCATTTGAAAAAAGCGTTCAGGCTGAATTGGTTAGCGACATTGCTGGCTAAAAAATTCATCAGCAATTTTAAAAGAGTATTGTTTTTTATCTTAAATCTTTCGATAAGATCCTTAAAATAAATCGTGGAAAAGTATTCAGCCAAAATTGGTTCTTTAGTCGCTGGTTCGAGAACAACTTCCGGAAAACCGCCGAATTTTAAATATTCTTCAAAAGCGTGTTTTACCGGAAAGCGCTGTTGGCTATAACTTAATTGCTCGATCTGATAATCAATTTTTTTCGCTTTTAAAAATTCGCTAAAAGAAAAAGGATAGAGAAAAAAAGACAGGGTTCGGCCGTGCAGCTGGGTGGCTATTTCCCGGCTTAAAAGTTGAGAAGAAGAGCCAGTCAAAAAGATTTTAAACCTTTTATTTTCATAGAGTCGGCGGACAAATAACTGCCAGCTTTCTGCTTGCTGGACTTCGTCGAGGAATATCCAGGTTTGCTTCTGGTTCGGAAAAAGCTCAAAATAGGCTTCTAAAAGAGTTTCAAAATCCTCTTTTCTAAAAGGGAAAACTCGTTCGTCTTCAAAATTAAAATAGAGAATTTGCGACTTATCTTTAATTTTTTTCATCAGTTGATAGAAATAATAGGTTTTGCCGACTCGGCGAGGACCAACAAGAGTAATAATTTTATTAACTTTTTGCGGCAGGACAAATTCTTGCCGCTTCACCAGCCAGGGAAGGGGTGTTTCTCGGAATTCAACGAGAATTTTCTTAAAAATATCTTTTTTGGTCATTTTTTAGGGAAACCACTTTTAATCAATTCTGGTTTCCTTTAGGAAACCACTTTTATTTTAACAAATTTTTAATTAATGTCAAGACTTTAGACGCTTGAGTGTTTCTTGAAGGCTTAATAATTCGGTTTTGTTCGCGCCTCGGTTTTTCCATTCGAGCTTGCCCTGAGCGGCTCGACTGAGCTCGCCGAAGTCTTGTCGAAGGGTTTTCTCTGAAATGACCAGCCGCACCGGAATGCCAATCAAATCCGCGTCGCTAAACTTCACTCCGGCGCTGACATCACGGTCATCATAAAGGATTTCTATACCAGCCTTTAAAAGCTGTTGATATACTTTTTCGGCGAAATTTTTAATTTTTAATTTTTCATTTTTAATTTGTATCAGGTGTGCCTGAAACGGCGCCACTGCCTTCGGCCAAATAAGGCCTTGATGGTCATGATGAGCTTCAGCAATTAAAGCCATGCTCCGGTCCAAGCCGATGCCGTAACTGCCCATCCAGAGCAATTGTTGTTGGCCTTTTTCATCAACATAAAAGCCTTGCTGGCCCTGGCTGTAGAATTGATCCAGTTTAAAAGTATGGCTCCACTCAAAGCCTTTTTTCTTTTTTAATTGACCCCGCCGGTGGGCGGGCAGGCCCTTTTTACACTGGCTGCACCCATCACCGTCCTGAGCCTCAACATTTTTCACCTTTTCTTTGGGATTCAGCGCTGCTCGCTCGAATTCGCAGCGTTCAATGTTAGCGCTGTAACCGCATTGGTCGCAGACAAAATAGATCTGGTCGCCGTCAGCGCTTTCGTACATAAACTCATGGGATAAACTGCCGCCGATAGCGCCTGAGTCAGCCAAAACCGGCGTCACCGTCAGACCCAGTTTTTTCGCAATTCTTTGGTAAGCGCTGAAATATTTTTGGTAGCCTTTCATGAGTTGTTTTTCCGTGGCGCAGAAATTATAAGCGTCTTTCATCATAAATTCCCGAACCCGCATTAAGCCGCCGCGGGGACGCTTGTCATCCCGGAATTTCTGGGAAAACTGGTAAATGTCAATCGGTAAATCTTTATACGAAGGCCGGAACATTTTCACCAACTCGAGCATCATGCCTTCAGCGGTGGCGCCAATGGCAAAACGAGCGCCGTGATGGTCGTCAACCACCAGCATTTCTTCACCAAAAGCCTGATCCCGCTTGGTTGCCTGCCAGATTTCCAGCGGATGAAGGGTCGGCACCACCAGCCGCTGGCAGCCAATTTTATCCATTTCGTCTTCGATAATCTGCTTGATTTTCTGCCAAACCCGCATGCCGAGGGGCAGATAACCCCAGCGGCCGGTGGAGAAGCGCCGGATAAAGCCGGCTTTGAATAATAGCTGATGACTGGCCAGCCGCGCGTCCTGCGGCGCCCGGCGAACTGTTTTGCCAAAAAGCTGTGAATAGCGCATGATTAATTAAAATGTAGCACTTTCAGTTGTTTTTGGCAAGAATCAGCTGCGTTTTTTCGATTGCTAGATAA
>CAZTEW010000046.1:0-5329 GCA_964612215.1 uncultured Gammaproteobacteria bacterium | reverse complement strand
GTCACCCGCAGGCTCCGACTGCAGAAAACCGGCCTGGGATTGGCCATGCCGAACGGCGAAAGCTTCTCGATATTTTCGTAGAGTTTCCAGGTCAGATGAAAAAGCTTTAACTGACAGTCAATTTTTAAAACCGGCCTCAGGTGTTCTTCTTTAATGGTGGCCTCGACGGCCCGGGTCAGCTGTTTTTTCAATTCAGCCAGTTTTTTCCTTTCCACGGTTAAACCGGCCGCCATCGGGTGGCCGCCGTAATTAACCAGCAGCTTTTCACAGCGACGAATCGCTTTAAGGATATTAAAGCCCTCGACTGATCTGGCAGAACCTTTGGCGTTTTTCTCGCTCAAACTGAAAACCACAGCCGGCCGGTGAAATCTTTTCACTAAATCACCGGCCACCAAGCCGATGATGCCTTCATGATAGTCGGCTGAAGCGGCAAAAAGCAGTTTTGACAAAGGCTCGCGGAAATTCTCTTTGGCGTGCCAACTGGCTTTTTCGGTCAAACGCTGGCGGCGGTTATTTTCTGCGTTCAGTTTTTGAGCTAAACCGCGCGCCCGCACCGGATCCTGAGTGCAGAGTAACCGCAGGGAATCCATGGCGTCAGCCAGCCGGCCGGTGGCGTTCAGGCGGGGCGCCAAAATAAAACTCACCTGCCACGGCTCCAGTTTGCTTTTATCCAAAGCAGCAACCTGAAAAAGACTCAGCAAGCCAAGGCGGCGGGTACGCCTTAAGCACTGCAAACCGTATTTGACTAAACTCCGGTTAGGCCCTAGTAATGGCATAATATCGGCGATCGTACCGATGGTGGCCAGCGCCAGATTAGCGTCTTCCTGGCCGCTGATTTCCTTGCTGAAAAACCAGGCGACGCCGGCACCGGCCAGCTGAGTGGTGTGGACGATGGCCAAAGCCGCTGGCTTTTTCTTTCCCGGCAAGTGGTGATCAGTCACAATGACATCAATCTTTTGCTTTTTGGCGGCCTGAATTGCCTCATCAGCGGTAATGCCGTTATCCACGGTGATAATCAGCTTGACCGGCCCGAGTTCTTTTTTCATCCTCTTTAAACCGGCCAGAGACAAACCATAACCTTCTTCTTTTCTCAAAGGAATAAAAGGCAGCACTTGAGCGCCGAGCTGATGAAGAGTCTCCCATAAAATCGCCGTGGCGCAAACGCCGTCGGCATCGTAGTCGCCGTAAACCACCATCAGCTCCTGTTCATCAATGGCTTTTTTAATCCGCCTGATTGCCCGTTTCATTTCCCGCTGACTGATACCCAAATCAGAGGCGGTTAAATTTCCCGGCCGGGATGGATGGAAAAATTCTTCAATTTCTTTCTTTTTTTTTAACTGCCGGTTTGCCAGAAGCAGCTTGACAACTTCTTCGGCCTTAACTCTTTTTTCTAAAGTTTGCAAAACCTGCCAGTGCTTCATATAATGTGATAGTATGGTAACTAAAAGACTGGTTCAAGTCAAAGGCAAGTTGCCCGTTGCCGTTAAAACCATCTTCAGCAAATTCACTAAAGCCGGTTTTGAAATTTATCTGGTCGGCGGCGGCGTCCGCAGCTGGCTGACTAATCAAAAAATCCGCAATTGTGATTTCACCACCAATGCCAAGCCAGAAGAAATCCAAAAACTGTTTCCCGACAGCTTTTATGACAATGCTTTCGGCACGGTCGGCATTCGTTTTGATAAAGAAATTTATGAAATCACCACCTACCGGACTGAACGCGGTTACGCTGACCGTCGCCACCCGGATCAAGTCCAGTGGGGTCAAACTTTAGCAGAAGACTTGAAGCGCCGCGACTTTACCATCAACGCTATGGTCATCGGCCCGAACCAGAAAGACCAGTTGGAATTCATTGATCTTTTCGCCGGCGAAGAAGATTTAAAAAATAAAATTATCCGCTGCGTCGGCCAGCCGGAAGAAAGGTTTAACGAGGACGCGTTGCGGATGATGCGGGCGGTGCGCCTCGCTACCCAGCTTGGTTTTGTCATTGAAGAAAAAACTTTCCAGGCAATTAAAAAAAATAGTCAAAATTTAGCTTATGTCAGCCTTGAACGCATCCGTGACGAGCTCTTGAAAATCCTGGCTTCTGCTTATCCGGCTGACGGCATCATGCTGCTTTACAACGCCGGCCTGCTGGCGTTGATTATCCCCGAATTGATTAAAGCTCGGGGCGTTGACCAGGCCGGCCACCATCAGGACGATGTCTTTAATCACAGCCTTAAGTCGCTCCAGCATTGTCAAAATCCGGATCCGATTATCCGCCTCGCCACCCTGCTCCATGACATCGGCAAGCCAGTGGTCGCTAAAAAGCGCCGAGATAAAATCACTTTCTATAATCATGAGCTGGTCGGCGCTTCCATTGTCCAGCACCTGGCCCATCGCCTCAAATTCTCCAAAAAGGACCGGGAGAAATTAGTCCTTTTAGTCCGCTGGCATATGTTTACCGTGGACGAGAAAATTACTGACAGCGCGGTGCGGCGCTTTATCCGCCGCATTGGCCAGGAAAATATTCAGGAAATGATGGATTTACGCATCGCCGACCGTTTGGGCGGCGGCTGTCTCAATGAAACCAGCTGGCGTTTGCGCTTGCTCCAGAAACGGATTCTTGATGTCCAAAAACATATCCCGCGTGTCAGCGATCTGAAAGTCAGCGGCCATGATGTGATGAAAATTTTAAAAATTCCCGCCGGGCCTAAAATCGGCCAGGTGCTTAATCAACTTTTCGAAGAAATCCTTGACAACCCTCTCAAAAACAAGCGCAGCCATTTACTCCAGCGCCTCAAGCAAATCAGCGCCTCAGCTTTTCCCAAACCACCAGCAAAGGAACGGCAATAAAGGTGGAAGAATAAGTGCCGCTAATTTGCAAAAGTCAAAAACTGTGCTAAAATTAACATTACTATGAAAAGGCAAACAAAAATAATTAAAAATTATCGAGTCATTATTAAACCCGAAATTCAAGTAAAAGAAGACAGGAAAGTGTATACTGTTTTCTGCCCGACCTTAGGCGTGGCTGATTGGGGAAAAACCATTGAGGAAGCGTTAAAAAACATTAAAGAAGGAATCGAAGTTTATCTAGAAAGTCTGGTTAAGCACAATCAATCAATTCCTGAAGAGAGTTTGGAAGAAGAAATCATTGCCCCGTGCCAGGTAGAACTTAAGATCCCAGAGACTTTTGTTTTAGTATGAAGCCGCCTGTCATCCGAGCGCAAAAAGTAGTTCAAGCTTTAAAAAAGGCAGGTTTTTATAAAGACCATCAAAGGGGCAGTCATTTAGTGCTTCGCCATCAAGAAAAAAATCGCAGCGTTGTCGTTCCTATCCACTCCGGAACTGTACCTAGGGGAACTTTACGCGCCATTATTCACCAGGCCGAAATGACCGTTGAAGAATTTTGCTCTTATTTAAAGTAATTTTCTCCCAAACCACCAGCAAAGGAACGGCAATAAAGGTGGAAGAATAAGTGCCGCTCGCAGTGCCGATCAGCAAAGCCAAAACAAACCATTTAATGGTCTCGCCGCCAAAAAGCCAGAGTGCCAAAAGCACAAAAATAATCGTCAAAGAATTATTCAGGGAACGGACTAAAGTGCTGGCCACCGCCTGATTAGCCACTGCCGCAAAAGAACCGCCTTTCTGCCGCTTGAGAGAACTCCGAATCTGATCATAAATGACCACCGTATCGTGCACCGAAAAAGAAAGCGCTGCCAGCACCGCGGTGACGAAAAGCGTATCCACTTCCACCTGGCGGAAATGGCCAAGCAAACTGAAAACGCCCAAAAGAACCAGAGTATCATGAAACATCGCTAAGATCGCACATAAGCCATACTTCAGTTCGCCGAAACGAAAAGCGACATAAAAAAGAATAAACCCGGCCCCAAAACAAACAGCAATGATGGTTTTTCTCAGCAGTTCTGCTCCCAAGGTCGGCCCGACAGTTTCAAAACGCAGTTCTTCCAGTGAACCGAATTTTTCTGTCAGGGCCGCCTGTAGCGATTGATTTTGGTTTTTATCAATCGGCTTCATCCGCAATAAGTAACTACCCTCACCGGTTGACTGAACTGATGAAACTTCCAATCCTTGTTCTTCTGCAATTTCTTTTAATTTTGAATTTGTAATTTCAATTTGTAATTTGTCATTTGTAATTTGTAATTCGAGAAGCGTTCCGCCGGTAAAATCAATCGCCGGCTTCAATCCCCAGGTCAATAAAGAATAAATTCCCGGAATTAGCACCAGCGCCGAAATCAAAAAATAAATTAACCGGTATTTCATCAAATTCATCGCAGAAATTTCCTTAAAATTTTCTTTATCACTAACCATCCTATTACTAAAACCAAAAACCAAAAAAGACAATCTGTTAACAACATAAAAGGTTTAATTTTTGACTGCCAAAAAACCAAAGGCCAGCCTCTTGATTCCCGACAAAATATCCCCTTTGAGGCGCCCCATGGATATATCAAACATCCTTCATCTCTAAAATAGAACCAACTGCCTCCTGTTATCAAAATCGCTAAAACAAAAATTATCAGAAATTCTTTCTTTTTCATTGTTCTCTCATCTTTCCGCGCATCCAGATTATTGCACAAGAAAAAAAGTAAGAAACGATAATCCAGTAAGGTATAGTAACTAATAAGATTTTGTTTAAATCAACAGAGCAAGTTTCAACATAACTATGTTTTCGGGAAACAAGCGGTGCCGGTAACCAAAGTAATGGATTGAGTTTAAAGCGGAAAAGACCACCGGGAGGCTTCGGTTCTCCAGGCGGCCAATTAGGCCAAGGATCTTGATATTGCCTTCCAAAATAAAAAGCAATAGCGCCGAGAATAATGCTCAAGATAACAGCAAGCAATGCCTTTTTCCAATTAGGTTTTAGAAATTCTTTCCAAATCATTTTTTCATCAATCTCTTCTTTAATTTTCCAACCACCCACCATCCGCCTACAAAAATCAAAAACCAAAAGACAGAATTCAATAGTAAATAAAGACAGTTCCAATGAATAATAAGATCGGTTGAGAAGATGAGTGGGCCCGACCTCCCTCCCCACTCACGCCAATAAAACTTAAGCGGAAAGCCATGATCGTTTCTTAATCCCACTGTCACAACTTCCCAAAACCAACTCCCTCCTGTCACTAAAATAGCCAAAACAAAAATGATTAAAAGCTCTTTCTTTTTCATTTAATCACCTCAAAATCTATGACATCGATTGTTTTCTTTGATAGATACCCTTTGATCTTAACTTTTCTTGTTTGTAGCTTCTGCAATTCATCTGCTCTATTCGTTGATTTAATAGCGCCGACAATAAACCTTGTCGCTTATTTTCAAACTAGATGGACTCTCGTTT
>CAZTEW010000045.1:0-5571 GCA_964612215.1 uncultured Gammaproteobacteria bacterium | reverse complement strand
AAGAAGTGGTCGGGCCTTTGGAAAAAGCCTTACGGGAACAGTTAGTTGGGCCGCTGGGCTTGGGAAATTTTTTGAAGCATGCCATTCGTCAGGCCGTGAATTCCGGGGTGCAGGCGAATACGATTGTTTTGATTCTCCTTTTTCCCTTGATTGCCGCCCTGATTGCCGCGACCCGGCACTTTTTCGGCATCGCCGGTTTTGGCATTTTTACGCCGGCAATGATTTCCGTCGCCTTTCTGGCGACCGGTATCACGCCGGGCCTGTTTATCTTCTTGGTGACGCTGCTGATGGCGACCGTCGCCAGGCTGCTTTTGAAAAAACTGCGGGTTCATTATCTGCCCCGGATGGCCATTTTATTGTGGGCCATCTGTCTGGGCATCTTTTTTGTGATCATCGCTTTCCCCAAGGTTTCCATTTTTCCGATTCTTTTCATGATTCTTCTGGTCGAAAACTTTATTGAAGTTCAAGTCGGCCGGTCGGGTCGGGAAGCGGTGGCTTTAACAGCGGAGACTTTAGTCATTGCTTTGGCCTGTTATTTTCTTCTTAATTGGCGCTTCCTGCAAAGTTTTGTCCTTCTGAATCCCGAGGCGGTGGTCATTGGCGTTTTAGTTTTTAATATTCTGGTCGGTCGTTATACCGGTTTGAGAATTTTGGAGTATCAGCGCTTCAAAGCAATCATGAAAAGATGAAATGGCAGGATGTTTTAGGCAAAAATGCCCGCAACCGGCTTTATCTGCGCTTTAATCAGAAAAGCGGCCGCCAGATTGCGGACTCAAAGCTGCGCACCAAGAGCGTACTCTTGAAACACGACCTGCCGGCTCCAAAACTTTATGCGGTTTTTAAAAGTCCCAAGGAAGTGACTGAATTTAATTGGCAGGAATTGCCGGGAAATTTTGTTCTCAAGCCGTCAGAGGGTTATGGCGGCGAAGGGATTATTGTTGTCAAGAAACGGGCGAAGTGGGCCGGTGAATGGGAGTTAATGGACGGCTCGGTGGTGGATATTGGTTTTCTCCGCCTGCACGCCTTGGATATTTTAGCCGGCAAATACAGCCTTCACGCTAGCCGGGACCGCGCTTTTGTGGAAGAACGGATTAAGATTCACCGGGTTTTCCGGAAATACGCTTTTCAGGGAACGCCGGATGTCCGGGTGATTGTTTTTAACCGGGTGCCGGTGATGGCGATGCTGCGTTTGCCGACCAAAGAATCTCACGGCAAGGCGAATCTGCATCAAGGAGCGATTGGCATCGGCATTGATTTGGCAACCGGGATTACTACCCACGGCGTTCTTTACGACCGGCCGCTTCGTTACGTGCTGGGAACCAAGAGAAAACTGAACGGCCTGAAGATTCCGGCCTGGAATCGGATTTTGGAATTAGCGGTTCGGGTTCAGGAAATTATCGCCAAGTTGGGTTTTCTGGGCATTGATTTCATCATTGACCAACAGCGGGGGCCGATGATTCTGGAGCTGAACTCCCGGCCTGGCCTGAGCATTCAGATTGCCAACCGGGCCGGCTTGAAACGACGCTTGGACAGAGTCGAAGGCTTAGAGGTTAAAAGCGTGGAAAAAGGCGTTAAGATTGCCAAAGCTCTTTTTGCGGAATCTTTTGCTGATAAAGTTAAGGCCGAGGAGGGGATTAAGATTGCCAGCGCTTTTGAAGAAGTGCAGATTTTAGCCGGCGATAAAAAAACAAAGGTGTTGGCGCGGGCAAAGCTGGATACCGGCGCTTTCCGGACTTCGATTGACGAAAAATTAGCCCAGGATCTCGATCTGCTCCGGGCAGACAATATTCTCTTTGTCCGCCATGCCCAGAGTGCCTTAGGCAAAAAGAGGCGGCCGGTGATTGAGCTGACTTTTTATTTGCAGGGGAAGAAAATCAAAACCGCGGCCAGCGTTTCCGACCGCTCCCGTTTGCGCACGCCGCTTCTCATCGGCCGCCGCGATCTAAATCCCTTCCTCGTCCGCGTCAGCGAGTGATGGCGCGAATAGTGGCCTGTTTATGGCTCGATTCCTGCTTGACAAATCGTGCCATTTTTTGTAAACTAAGAGCATGTTTCAGCCAAGATTTGAAATTACGCCTCGCTTAAACCAACTTTTAACGGCAATTGCTGTTTTGCGGGAAAAAATCACCAGGGCTTTAATTTTGCCTAAAAGAGAAATTGCCTTGGTTCGCAGTGCCAGATTAAGAATGATTTATAGCTCAACCAGCATTGAGGGCAACCCGCTTTCTTTTAAAGAAGTGAGTCAAGTCTTGGCAGGCAAAATAGTGACCGGCATTAGGGAAAAAGACAGGCTGGAGATTACTAATTATGAAGAGGCGATGAGATATATTGATCGGGTTTTCGGAGAAGGAGAAAAGATAGTGAGCGAAAAAACCATTTTAAAGATTCATCAACTGCTGACGAGAGAGATTTTAGATTCACAACAAAGCGGTCATTATCGCCGCGGGCCGGTTTTCATTGTCGAGCGGCCCAGCAACAGGATAGTTTATCAGGCTCCAGAGGCGAAAAAAGCGCCGTTATTAATGAAGGATCTTATTGCCTGGATTAATCAGTCAAGCCAAGTTCTTTCGCCGGTGATGGTGGCCGCGATCGCTCATCATCAATTGGTGACCATTCATCCTTTTATTGATGGCAATGGCCGGACCGCCCGCGCCTTGGCGACTCTGATTCTTTATCAACGGGGTTGCGATATCAGAAAAATGTTTGCTTTAGAGGATTACTATAATCTTAATCGGCCAAGCTATTATCAGGCAATTCGCGAAGCCAATGAAAAAAAGGACTTAAGCAGATGGCTTGAGTATTTTGCTTTAGGATTATTAAAAGAAATGGAATCGGTTTGGGAAAAAGTAGAGAAATTCAGCCTCGAGGCCAAACAAGGAAAACAGATCTACCTTTCCCAGCGGCAAAGAGAAATTTTGGATTTTAGCGCGGTCAACACTAAAATTTTTCGTTCTGATGTGGTAGATATTTGCAGTGTCAGTCCGAGAACCGCCCACAGAGAATTAAAACAGCTAGTCAAGCTTGGTTTCTTAAAGGCCAGCGGCAAGGGCCGCTCCAGCCATTATCTCCTTGGGTAATCCGGCGCAGTTGTTAAGAAAAGGAAAGTTTTGTAAGATAAAGAGATGGGAAATTTTCAGCAATATTTTCAAAAGCTAGCGTTAAAGGTGGTTGGAGTGGGGATTACCGCTTTTAACCGGGTCGGGCCGGCCCTTTTTCTGCCCCATTATGAAATGATTTGCTATAAAAACAGCTGGGATGTGGCGGAGATTAAAAAGAAGTGCGCTGTGCGCACCATTCGCGATGACTTCCAGAGCGATCTGAAAAAATTAAACAGCCTGGCGATTTTAAAGCATCCGGCAGTAGCCAAATACCTGCAAAGCCTTGGCCGGATCGGCTTGTTTCTTTATAAATCAACCGCCAAAATTGAAAAACTGGCTGACAAATACGGTTGGCAGATTTTGACCAACCGTTCGGCAATCCGCGATCCTTATGAAAATAAAAAGACTTTCCGGGAAGTTTTGGCAAAAGTCGGCGTCGAGCCGATTCCGGCGAAAACGATACGACTCCAAGATTTTAATGAAAATGTTTTTACCGCCTGCCAGCGGGAATTTGGCCAAAAATTAGTTTTGCAATTGCCAGAAGTGACTAAAGGCGGCGGCCGGGGCAATACTTTTATTAGTCGCGCCGAAGAGTTGCCTCGTTTTTGGCAAAAAGTAAAACAACTAGGGGATGATTTTGATCTTCAGTATCTGATTATTGCCAAGTTTATTCAGGGAATTTCGCCTTCGATTACTGGCTGTATCACTCGTCACGGTATTTTGACTGGCGTCGTTCAGACTCAAATTACTGATATTCCGGAAGTGATTAATTTACAAAAGGGGAGCGGTCTTTTTGTTGGCCATGATTGGAGCTATCGGCATTATCCGGATAAAATTCAAAAACAAGCTGATAAGCTGGCCAAGAGCTTTGGCGGCTATCTGGCCAAAAAAGGATATAAAGGCATTTTTGGCTTGGATTTATTGGTTGAGAAAGACACCGAAAAAGTTTTTGCTTGCGAATGCAACCCCCGTTACACCGGCGCCTTTCCAGTTTATTCAATGATCCAGAACCAGCTCGGCGAACCGAGTTTTGATGTTTTTCAGCTTTTAGAGCACTTAAATATCAACTACCAAATGGATTTCAAGAAAATTGACCAACAGTATAAGCAGCCGAAGCAAGGAGCGCACTTAATTCTTTACAATCAAACCGATGACTATCTAAAGGTTGGTCAGGGGATAAGAGCCGGCGTTTATAAAATAAATTCAAAAGTCAAATTTATTCGGCCGGGATTTGCTTTTGAAGACATTCAGGGTAAAGATGAATTCGTGATTACCGACGGCGCGCCGCGCCGCGGGGATATTATCCGTCCCGGCCTGCGGATTCTGAAAATTCTTTTCCCGCACAGCATTCTCGCTGTTGATGCCAAAAGCATTGATGAGAGAACGAAACAGATTGTGAAAAGTGTTTATCGGAATTTAAATTTGAGAAAATACCCAAGGTGTAGGTAGAGTTACACCTCAGAGGTGTTAGTTTGAGCCAGCTTAAGCCAGCATCGCTTTGAGCATCCGCTGGGCGACTTTTTGGGGTTCGCCGCTAGCGGGTTGATGGAAAACGCCAATGGCTGGCGCTGAATTAATCTCCAGAATAATCCCATTGCCTTTAGCAAGAGGCTTCTGAATATCTTTAATAATAAAATCTAGGCCAGCAAACCGCAGACCGAGCAATTGGTTGGCTTTAATGGCGGCCTTTTTGATTTCCGGGTGAAACTCATCAAGGTTAAGCGTTGTGGCTGTGCCGCCACTGGACCAATTGGCATTAGTCCGGAGAAAAAGAGTCTTCTTTAAAGGAAGAATTGAGGTCAGCTTCAGGCCTGCTCGGTGAAGACACCTTTTGGTTTCTTGGTCAATTTTAATCATCATTAAAGGCACAAACCTGGTTTGGTTGAGGCATTTTCTTTTTTGGTTTTCTTGGCGAATTAAGGCTCTGATTGTTCTTTGGCTATCACCTTTGATTTTAGGCGGCCTTCTTTTGATGGCGGCAATCAGTTCATGGTTTAAAACCAGCAGGCGGTAATCTTCGCCCGGAAAGAAAGGGGAGAGAGCGGTTTTGTGATGAAATTTTTGCGCTAATTCAACCGCGACCAAAAGCTCGTCCTCGCTATTGATATTGGCGGTGACGCCGTTGCCTTGACTGCCGATATTGGGTTTGACCACTAGCGGAAAACCCAGGTTGCGGGCCGCCTTTAAAACCGATGAGGGATTGCTGAAAATTCGATAAGTTGGACTTGGCAAGCCGGCTTCTTGAAGGATTTTACTCGCTAAATACTTGCTTTCTGAAAGATAAACAGAAACATAGCTATTGAGGGATGTTTTGGTTCGATAGACATAGGCGAGCCTTGGTCCTTTTTGAAAGCGGACAAAACCCAGCTTGCCGACAATTTGGTAATCAACTTCAAGCTTTTTGGCGGCTTGAATCAGAAGCTTTAAAGTCGGATAATCCTGCCAGCTCATTAAGGATATTTTAATACAAATC
>CAZTEW010000044.1:0-5869 GCA_964612215.1 uncultured Gammaproteobacteria bacterium | reverse complement strand
TGGCGCTGGCAGTCATCAGGATTAAACTTTAAACTTTTAAACTTTTTCAGGCCGGCGGCCAGCGACTCGACGGTCGGCTCGTCGAAAAACAGACCGGTCTTGCCTTCGTTAATCGTTTCCGGAACGCCGCCGCCGCGGAGAGCGATCACTGGCTTGCCAAAACTCATGGCTTCGACTGGCACAATCCCAAAATCTTCATCCTCAGCCGGAAAAATCAGCGCCTGACAACCAGCATAAACTTGAGCTAATGCTTGATCGCTTAAATGTCCTAAAAATCGCGTCTTCGGTCCGGCCAGCGACCGCAGATACTTTTCTTCCCGGCCGGCGCCGACAATCCACAAGCTTAAATTCAATTGATGACAAGCCTGGATTGCCAAATCCAACCGCTTGGCCCGGGCTAAACGGGAAACACAGAGATAATAATCATTCGTAATTCGTAATTCGTAATTCGTAATTCGTAATTCTACCGGCGGATAGATGACTGTCGCTGACCGGCGGTAGAACTTCTTAATGCGCCGGGCGGTGAATTCTGAGTTGGCAATTAAATAATCCGGCTTCTGGCTGGCCTGCCAATCAATCAGCCGCAGCCAATGATTTAATAAACTGCCAGCGACCCGACCCCACCAGTATTTTCGCCAATTCCGAGCGGTCGGATAACCGTATAAAAATCTGGGCGGCGTGTGGATATAAGAAATGTGCAAAGCGTCAGGCCTGGTCCGAACGCCTTTAGCCAAATACATCCAGGTCGAAGAAACAACTAAATCATAGGCGCTTAAATCAAATCCTTCAAAAAACTTAAGCGCAAAAAGCCTGAAAGGAGAAAGCAAAAATCGTGAAGCGGGTAATTTTTGTAAAAAACTTGGCCGGATGTCAAGATTTTTAAATCTCTCCATTCCCGGACCGCGCTGGTCATAAAGAGCGGTGTAAATCGGCGCCTTCGGCCAGATTTCATGAAGAGCTTCAAGCACTCTTTCCGCACCGCCGTATTCGACTAAAAAATCATGAACCAGCGCTACGCGTAGCGCTTTGAATTTTGAGTTTTGAATCATGAATCACGAATATTTTTAGTCTTTTTAATAAGACCGTTAATTAACTTATGAACGATAACTGTTTGCTCAGCTAAACCTTTAAAAATATTTCCATCTAAATAGCCAACATCTCTTGCTACTAATATCTGATTTTGAATTTCTGTTAAAGACCCTTGAGCCATACAATAAAACTGAAGCTTCTCCGTATAAGACTTTCTGCTAAAGCCCTCAGCAATGTTACTCGTTACTGAAATCGCTGCTCTTCGCATTTGATTTACTAATGCATATTTTTCTTCTTTAGGGAACTTTTTAGTCGTCTTGTAAATTATCAAAACCAGCTTGTGTCCTTCTTTCCAGGTGTTTAAATCAGTAAAAGATTTTATCTTATTCATAATTCATAATTCATTATTCGTAATTCAAATAAGTCTCATTTGCTCTTTACCTTTTTTCTCTAATTCTTTAATTAATGATTTGAATCGATACTTTTCAAAAATCTGTTTCGCTTTTTCAGGATCATAATTAAGCCGGCACTTGTTTAAATCAAACTCCAAAGGCACGTCGCGCCTGATTGTCGCTAGCTGCTGGGAAAGCCGAGCCGCTTTTTGTTCTTGAACGTCAAGATCAGCCATCGCCTTTTCTAAACTGCCGAATTGATTCAAGAGTTTTTGAGCGGTTTTCGGACCAATGCCGCTGACGCCCGGATAATTATCAGCCGGATCCCCAGCCAAGGCTTTGTAAGCCACGACTTGATCTGGCTTAACGCCCAGCTTCTCTTCTACTCTTGATTGATCAACTAATTCCGCGCCGCTAATGCCTTTTTTCAGCAGATAAACTTTGGTTTTTTCATCGACCAATTGCAGAATATCTTTATCGCCGGTGACAATAATAATGTCCAGGCACGCTTGTTTTGCCAGTGTGCCGAGAACATCGTCCGCTTCAAAACCTTTTTCTTCGAAAACAGGGATGTTAAAAGCTTTGACTACGGCGTGTGCTGGCTCGATTTGAGAAGCTAACTCATCGGCCATTTTCGGCCGGGTCGCTTGATAGTCAGTAAATAGCTGGTGCCGGAAAGTCGGCCCCGGCAAATCAAAAGCAACCGCCAGATGAGTCGGCTTTAAATCTTTGATGATTTTCAAAAGCATCCGGGTAAAGCCGTAAACCGCGTTCATCGGCCGACCAGAACTATCTGTCAGGCTTTTTGGCAACGCGTGAAACGCCCGGTGCAAGACCGCATGGCCGTCAACCAAAACCAATCTTTCCACTCTGAAGCTATTATATCAGAAGCAAAGAAGCCCTGTTTAACCGTCCAACCCCCATGTTTCTCCGGCCCTGAAGCTCAAAAAGTGTATCGAAAGTCATGAAGCATTAAGGCCAACTTGACAAGGGACAAAATTTATGCTAATTTTGTCCCTAAAGATGGACAAATTTATAAAAAGAGAGCTTGCAAATCCGCGATCAAGCCGCGGAAACCTTAAGCGGCCGGGCTAGCTACCAGTATCTTTCTCCTCTTAGATTTTCCGAGGCAACAGGCTTCAAGTCTAATCTTTACGAACACTACGAGAACCTGCCTGCAAAAAACGGTCTCATCTTCTATTCAGGAGAAACGCAAGTCTTTTTGTTGAACCAACAAAAGGTTTTCGCTCTCCCTTATTTTCTGGTTTAACCGTCAAGCGCTTGGGCCAGGCCAGCGGAAAGACCCCCATTCTTCTGCCACCACCCTTTCACTTTCAAGCCACCAAAGATCTACTAACTCCCTGCCAATTGTTGCCTTTCTTGAATTTCTTGCCGTCGCCAACTGCACGCCGGCGGCGGCGTAAACCACCGCCTTGACAGACGAATCTTCTTCAAGAATTCTCATTGAAGCATCAGGAGCGACAAATCCCAAGACCGCCTGCACTCTTCTTCTCGTAATAAATCTCTCTATCAATAAAGAACAACACATAATTTATCTTTTTGCGTTCTTTGAGATCAGTAATGTTCCATACAGAGATTCAACTAGACGCTTCATTAATTTTTTACCACATCTTTATCTTGTCCCAGTCGGGAATAAATAAATCAATCTTCTGCCCATTCCCTAAAATGTGCTCTCCTTGCTCTGACGGGAAAAATCTCACCACTAGAGCATCATCACATTTTAGGTCATGTGGCTTAATTCCTTTTGTTCCTTCAATACTAGGTATAATCTCCCTGCCTGTCCGTTTCCTTGCAGAACAACATTCCGTCTTTTTGTTGGTTTATGAACAAATTCTTGGGTATGGAATAAGAGAACTGTATCAGGGTTTTCTGCCACTTTCTCTATGACCTGTTGAGGATCGTCTTTATATCCTCCATGGTCTGGTGATTTCAGTTGATTTTGCTCCGAAGGGATACACACATGAACATGGTAAAGATCATAACCACTTACTTCTTTGGCTGCTCCAGTTTCAAGAGAAAAATTAATACCCTCGATTATTCTTTCCCCAAGGCTTCGAGGGATTGAGATATCTTCTTTTCTCCCTTCGTATTCTCTTCGAAGTTGCTCATTTGCTGCCCCCATGAGAGGCGATGTTTCCGTCTTAAACTCTGTCATTTTCTCCTCTTTTACATAAAGTTTTATTTTTTTATTCTATCGCTTTAAGCACAAAATGGCAAGAGGCTAAGCTTTTTGCCGCGGGCCCATCAGTTTAGCGAATTCGCCGCCTTCGATGGTTTCTTGGCTGATTAGTTTCTCGGCAATCAAATCCAGCTTCTTTTTGTGCTTCCGTAAAATCTCTTTGGCTTTTTGATAGCAATTATCAACCGCTTTTTTCATCGCCTCATCCACTTTAGCCTGCATTTCCTGGGAAATCTCGCTCGGTTGAATCATCATCCGGCCCCATTCTGATTGATCAAGCTGCGGCCCAAGATAAATCGGTCCCAAATCGCTCATGCCGTATTCAATCACCATTTTCCGCACCATCCGGGTTGCCTGATCAATGTCTGAAGCGGCGCCGCCGGTAAATTCTTGGAAAATTAATTCTTCAGCCGCCCGACCGCCTAAAAGCGCGCTCACTTTTTCTAAAAGTTCAGTTTTAGTTTCCATATATTTATCTTTTTCCGGCGGAATCAAAGTAAAGCCTAAAGCCAGTCCCCGACTGACAATGCTCACCCGATGAACCGGATCCATGGTCGCTAAATAATGAGCGGCGACCGCGTGGCCGGCTTCATGATAAGCAGTCATCTTTTTCTCTTGGGGCGATTGGAGCCGCTTTTTCTCTGGACCTAATTTGACTTTAGTGGCCGCTTCTTCCAAATCATCCATGTTAATCTTGCGGCCATTGGTTCTGGCAGCCAGAATGGCGGCTTCATTCAGCATGTTTTCCAAGTCGGCGCCGGAAAAACCAACGGTCCGCTTGGCCGCTTTTTGCCAGTCAACTGTTGACATAAAAGGCTTTCCCCGAGCATGAATCTTTAAAATTTCCAAGCGCTCTTTAATGTCAGGCATGTCCAAAACCACCCGGCGGTCAAAGCGACCAGGTCGAACTAAAGCCGAATCCAAGGTGTCGGGCCGATTAGTAGCGGCCAAAACAATACAATTATCATTGGGAGTAAAACCGTCCATCTCGACTAAAAGCTGATTAAGAGTTTGCTCCTGCTCCCGATGGCCGCCAATCAAACCCATGCCCCGGGCGCCGCCAATGGCGTCTAGTTCATCAATAAAAATAATCGCCCGGCCGGCTTTTTTCGCTTGGGCAAAGAGGTCCCGCATCCGGGCGCTGCCAACGCCGACCAGCATTTCCATAAATTCCGAACCGGCCATGGTAAAGAAAGGCACATTGGCTTCGCCGGCAACTGCTTTCGCCAAGAGCGTCTTACCGGTGCCTGAAGGTCCGATCACAAGGACACCTTTCGGCGTCCGGGCACCCAAACGGCGGTAGCGCTGCGGGTTTTTCAGAAAATCAACAATCTCTTCTAACTCTACTTTAGCTTCGTCGACACCGCCGACGTCTTTAAAAGTAATCTCTTGTTTGCCTTTGGCAAACCGCCTGGCCCGGCTTTTGCCAAAAGAAAAAAGCACATCCTGAGCCCGGCCGGCCTGGCGGGAGAGAAAATAGAAAATGCCAATGGTAAAAAGAATCGGCACGCCGACTTCCAGAAAAAGGCTCACCAGCCGGCCCGGGCTGAGATTTTTCGCCCGCAAATTAACCTCAGTCGGCTCCACCCCTACCTGCGCCAAAAGTTCAGTCATTGATTGATTGTCTTCCTTAATCGCCACTAAAACCTTATTTTCCGGATAATGAAGAATAATCCGCTCGGCCTCAACGACAATTTCTTCGACCTTTTTTGCTTTAATGTCAACTAAAGCCTGAGAAAGAGGAATTTCTTCGTTGTTCGGCGCCGTCGGCGCCAGAAAGCTGAGGAAATAAAGACCAAAGAAAATGAGCAAAATCAAGCTGAAAATCCGGCGCGGGTCAATCTTCAAACGGACTTCGAATTTCTTGACTTTGGGTTTTGTGTTCGCCATCTCTTGAGAGTATATCAATTCCAGGCTGAAGAAGCAATCAGCGGGAGCAAAAGTCAGGTTTGGTGGTCGCTCCACCACCTAACCCCATAGCCTTTTCCGCTTCCTGAAGAGTCTTTTTGGCAATTACCGAGCAGTATTGACGGCCTTCTTCTAAAATTTCCTTGACTAATTCTGGATGTTGCTCAAAATACTGCCTCTTTTCCTGAATCGGCTGCAGCTCTTGATAAACCGCCTCAGCCAGTTCGCTTTTCAGGTCAACATACCTGATGCCTCGGCCGAGATATTGTTGCTCGTAACCATGACGCCTCTCTTTACCCTGAAAAAGCTCTACCAAAGTCAACAGCGCCGCCACGCCGCC
>CAZTEW010000043.1:2568-6033 GCA_964612215.1 uncultured Gammaproteobacteria bacterium | reverse complement strand
AAACCTGCTTTTTTCTCTTTCAGAAACTGGTTCCAGGATTCAATAAATTCGATGACCGCGGAAAAAGGCGCGTCGATGACGGCCATCATAAAAACACTGACCAGGTTATATTCTTTCCATTTACCGGCCAGCCATTGGCCGATTTTAGCAATCGGAACGGAAAGCATATCCAGGAAAAACTCCCAAAAGGTCGTCCGCTCCTGAACCACCAGCTCTTTCGAGCGCTGGCGGATGACCAAAGCGGCGAAAACAATGACCGCCACATTCAGAGTGTCGATATAAATTGAGGTAATCGGTACCCGCGACCATTTGAAAATTATAAAAACTAAAAACAGGGAGCCAATAGTCGTCAGCAGGTAAAGAGAGCTGATGATAAAGGCAAAGAAAGGGTTGGTGCGGCGGCCGGTTCTGATCTCATAGACATCATTTTCCTTCTGGGGATAAATGGTTTTTTTCATCTCTTTGCTGACCTGCTCCAGGTTCTCTTTTCCCGGCGGTTTCACCAAAGCCACCAGAATAAACATCAAGGTTGTCGGCAGCAGAATGTCGACCATCACTGCCAGCAAACTGAAGCGGCCATAAAGCAACCGGGCCAGCGGCACTTCAATAATAAATAAAGAGAAACTGCTGGCAACGAAAATTGATAAGGTTGAATAAATCGCCATGCGGAAAAGCCGGGAACGCAGGCTGGTCAAGCGCTTACTGTAAACAGCTTGAGTGAGTTTCTCCAAAATTTTCCTGTCGGCCAGCTTCGCACTGATCGTCTCCGGTTCTCTCTCAAACTTATCCAGAATATCGCCTAAAAGCCGGTAAATGGTGTCGTACTTTTCGCAGATTTTAGAAAATTCCTCCCGCAAGGGATGATCGAGATCTTTCTCGATTTCACTGATAATCACAAAGATGCTGTTAGCAACTTGATTCAAGATGGCTGCATCCGGCACCAGCCACCAGGCATAGCGGTATTTTAACAGCCGGAAGCTGATCAGAGCTGGTTCTAAATTAAATAAAGACCGCTGAACCGCAATATAGATTTGCTTTTTTTTCTCAGCCTCGTCAATCGCGCCTTCCGGCACCACCCGAATCCGCTCCTCCATGACGGTCACCATACAGTTAATAAGAGCAGTTTCTTTTAAGGACGGCTCGAGAATCTCTTCAATCTCGCAGGCGGCGATTTCCAAAACCCAGTTGTAAAAATTAATTTTCTTCTTGACCTTGACTGACCCGCCAGGCGCGGCCAAAGGATTCTGGCGAAGAATATAAATGTACTTGTGGAGGGTTTTTTCTACTTCTTTAATTTTGGTCCGGGGAATGACGTCATTGGCAAAATGACAGCCTCTGATGAGCTCCAAAACCGTTGGTTCGGCAATTTTCTCCGCGGTGACGTCAGCCACCAAACGCAGGCCGGAAATCTCTGAAATTAACTTGCGCTTGAGAATCCGCTCAATCGCGGCTCGGCGCACCAGATGACTTTCCTTCCAATCGATGATTTTCCGTAATTTTTCGTAGAGCAGGGCTAGTTTGGAAGCAATTTCGTCAACATGAATTGCCGCCACTTCAGGTTTAACCTGCTGTTCGGCGACAATCGCCTGATATTGGTCAATCAAATCCTGAACCGCTTCGGCCAGAGGCCGATCGGCCTTTGGCCGAGGTGAAAATTCATCGCTTTTATAATCGTTATCACTGTTATAAATTGTTTGATTCATATTTTGCTTAGCTTTGCTCCTTGCTTGGTATCTTCTAGATGATAGCCTATTTTTCTGATTTTTTCCCTGATCTGATCCGCTTCTTTGAATTTTTTCGCTTTACGCAACTCTTCTCGTTTTTCTAATAAATTTTTTATTTTTTCATTAATTTTTAATTTTTCTATTCCAGCGGAATCCTGTAAAGGCTTTTTAATTTTTAATTTTGTTAGGCGTAAGCCGAGCAACTGATCGAGCGTTTTTATCATACCATAGCTCAAAGACTTATCCTTGACTTTCTGCCACATCCAAGCCAACACGCCGGGAATATCGAGATCATCATTTAATCTGACCAGCGCGCCGCCAATTCCCCCGATCCGGGATCGGGAATCGTTTTCGATCCCGGATCGTTCCTTGGCGGCGCGAGCTTCTAACGCATACCGCCGCAGCTTAACCAGCGCTTTCTGCGCCGCCGCCAAACCCGCCCAGGTAAAATTCATCTTGGCGCGATAATGAGAAGTTAAAAACAAATAACGCAAGGCCAGCGGCTCAAAGCGTTTTTCTTTAATTTCCTGAATTTCAATAAAATTCCCCAGCGACTTACTCATCTTTTTCCCTTCGACCTCCAGCAGGCCGGCGTGCAACCAGTAGTTGACAAATTTCTGGCCATTGGCTGCCTCTGACTGGGCAATTTCATTTTCATGGTGGGGAAACTTCAGGTCCATGGCGCCGGCGTGAATATCAATCGTCTCTCCCAAGTGTTTTTTAGCCATTACCGAACACTCAATGTGCCAACCCGGCCGGCCTGCCCGCTCCGCCGAGTCGAGGCGAGCCGGCGAGGCAGGGCCCTTTCCCCAAGGAGAATCCCAGCTGACAGTCGCTGGTTCGCCTGGTTTGGCCGCTTTCCATAAAGTAAAGTCGGCCGCCTGTTCCCGTTCATATTTATCAGTTTCTACCCGCGTGCCGGTTTTAGTCTCCCCTACCCGCCGGCCTGACAGCCGGCCGTAATTCTTGAACTTGTTGACCCGGTAGTAAACAGAACCGTCTTTTGCCAAATAAGCATAGCCTCGATCAATCAACGCCTTAATCATCTTAATTATCCCCTCGATGTTCTCAGTCACCCGCGGGTAAACATCAGCCGGAAGAATGTTGAGCGCTTTTAAATCAGCCTTGAAAAGAGGAATATATTTATCCGCCAGTTCAAGAATACTAACGCCTTCTTTTTTAGCTTGTTTAATCATGTCATCATGAACATCAGTAATATTCATCACATATTTGACCTTAAAGCCATTAAAAATCAGCGTCCGGCGAAGCAGATCGAAGTTGACGTATGTGCGTCCGTGACCCAGATGCCCGGGCCCGTAAACCGTCGGCCCGCAGACATACATCGAAACCTGACCAGGTTTTAGCGGTTTAAACGCCTCTTTTTTCCGTGTCAGAGAATTATAGAGTCGAAGGCTCATTATTAAAAAATTATAGCACAACTCTAATGCGGGGCTTGGCCTTTGCGTTCACCTGTGGCCACGGTTCATTTGCAATCTTCAGAAACTTTTAATCACTTGGTCGGGAGTGACTGAAGCAACCTCTTTTAATCTCTTGAAATCTTGGTCGTAAGTGCAAAGAATAACGCCCTTGGCTAGCTGGCTGGCAATTAAGCAGTCAGCCAACTTAATGTTGTGTTGCTGATATAATTCGATTGCTTGGCGCCAATTAGTTTTTTCGATTAAAGTTAAATTGCGACTGGCAAGAATCGCTTTCATGTCGTCAATAACTGATTTCTTTTTTA
>CAZTEW010000043.1:0-2468 GCA_964612215.1 uncultured Gammaproteobacteria bacterium | reverse complement strand
TTTTTTACAAGCCTGGTATTGCTTTTCCTGATCAGCAATTAAGAACCGCAGCCAAATATTAGTATCAAGAAATAATTTCTTCATAATTGAGAATAGTCGATCTGATCACGGATTTTTTCAATATTAATTTTTTGAGCTGATCGTCTTTGGCGATATTTACCGGCTAACTGCAGCACTAGACTCGGCTTCGGCTTAATGATAATCTCGTCTTGCACAACGCGAATTTCAGCTAAACCAGGTTTCAATAAACCCAAAATTTGCCTGGCTTCTAAAGGAATATAGATTTGCCATTGCGGCGTAATTGCTATTGTCTGCATCATGGTAATAACAATTTTATAGCAAGAATAAATATTTGTCAAACTTAGTGCGGGGCTTGGCCTTTGCGTTCACCTGTGTCCGTGGCCCATTTGAATCTTGTACGGCCCTTACCCAAACCAAAGAGACCGCTGGGTCTTTTTTGAGTGGCGCCGGTAGCGGCCAAAGCGGCTTCACCGGACGCGCTGGCGGCTTGTTTTTTCTCGTCTTCTCTTGCCTGTTCTTCTTTCTTCTTTTCTTGCACGGCTTCTTCTTCCCGAGCTTTAGCCGCGGCTAATTGATCTGCCTGAATTCTTTGATAGCGCCGGCGCTGGTCAGCAACCTGCGCCAACAGTTCAGCTTTTTCCTGCCGCAGCTGCCGCAGCTGCTGATCTGTCTGTTGTTGAGAGAACTGATTGAGTCGGGCTAACTGTTGAGGCTCTGGTCGAGAACCGCCAGTGAGATTTTTTTCAGACGCCACGGCCAAGGGCCGTTCGTCCTCTGAACGAGATCCTTTACCTGTCACCTGGCGCCTGACTTCTTTAACAAATTCTCTGGCTTCATCCAGAACCGGCTTCACCGCTTTCTTGGCAACATTAGCTGGCTTCATAATTCCGCCTCCCTTCCAAGGCTCGCGTTAAAGTCATTTCGTCAGCATATTCGAGGTCGCCGCCCGTAGGTAGGCCGCACCCAATCCGAGTAGTTTTGACATTTGAGTTTTGAGTTTTGAGTTTTTCTTTTATATACATCGCCGTCGCTTCGCCTTCCATATCCGGATTGGTGGCTAAAATAACTTCTTTCACCTCGCCGGAGTTTTGGCGAAGGCGGGTTAACAGCTCTTTGATTTTTAAGTCCTCGGGCCGAATATTATTTAAAGGATCAATCCGGCCGCCGAGAACATGATAAACGCCTTGGTATTTGCCGGTCCGCTCCAAGGCCAAAAGATCCAAAGGTTCTTCGACCACGCAAATTACTGATTGGTCTCGGTTCTGATCAAGGCAAACCGGGCAAGGGCTGGTGTCAGCAATATTAAAGCAACGAGAACAAATCCTTGTTCCTCGTTGCAGATTAACTAAAGCGTTGGCAAAATCGCTTAATTCTCTTTGGGGCACATGAAGCAGATAAAAAGCCAGCCGGGAAGCGCTTTTCGGCCCAATCCCCGGCAGTTTTTCCAAGCTCTCCATTAATTTTTGCACCGCTCTGGCGATTTTCATTTGATACTTGACAAAAATTAATAATTTGTTATCATGGCTTTACAATTCTTCAAGACCTCCTTTTTCGGAGGTCTTGCTTTTTTTCTGAAAATATTCATGTTCTTCTTTAGCTGTACTTATCTTCGTACCACAACGCTTACAAAATTTCCTATATCCTCCAAAATGAACCGGTGCCCAATACCAAACTTTCCACTGACTTGGTTCGTGCCCGCGCCAAGAGCATAAAATTAGGCTTTTAATAAAAGTTTGAAATTCGTGAGTAAATATTTGCATCTTTATTCATCTTCTCTTGACAAAAAGACGCATATGCGTTAATTTGTCAAAAGCAACACTAGTTTATTGATTAATCAATATTACCCCGGAAACGATGAAAATGATAGCCGCGGCTTTGGCGAAAAGCGCCTGGCGGGTTAATTCTTCTTTGATCAAATCCGGCCGGAAACGACTGGCTAAAGTCGAATAAACAAAAACCAAAAGCGGTCCGATGCCGCCAACTGCCACAATTAAAGAAACCGGCCCCCTATCTAAAGCAAGATAAAAAAGACAAACGGCAGTAAAGGCAATTAAGCTGCGAAGAAAAAGCCCGCCGACAATTTTTCTATTCTTAAAATTGGTTTTTATCTCGCTAAAGATTTCTCTTTTCATTAAAGGCAATAAATAAAAAGGCAAACCACCAAGAAAAGAAATAGGGTAAATTGCCAAAGAGTTTACTTGAAAACTGGCCATTTTTGTGGCGATATTAGCGAATGCATTAATAATCGCTGACAAGACAACTATCAAATAAACTTTATTAAAACGAAAGCGGCGGCGCCCAGTATCTGCTTTTTCCAAACTACACAAAACCGCGCCAGCAACAATTAAGAAAATCGCTAACCATTTTAAACTCGTTAATTTTTCCTTAAGTAAAATAACCGCCAAAAAAGCATTAAAAACAGGCGCTGTATTAAAAATTGCTGTCGT
>CAZTEW010000042.1:2063-6098 GCA_964612215.1 uncultured Gammaproteobacteria bacterium | reverse complement strand
ATAATTATGTTACTGATATTAAATTTCAAAATCATTTTCCGTTTGGTTTTTACAAGGAAAGTGGCATCTGCCGTCTTTCCAGTTTGAGCTGGGCTTCTCTTTGCATCGCCTCTTTTCTGGTTGAATATATTTCCGAATAAACCAGCTTAAGATCAGAAAAATATCTAATGTATTTTGCAGATTTGGAAGTCTTATTTAGATGTTCTTTGAGGCGTTTTTCTAAATTATTGGTTTGACCGATATAAAGGGTATTTGATGAGGTGCGGAGAATATAAACAAAATAGGGCATAGCAGTTGTCTCGACTTCGCTCGACACATTCGACTTATTTATTATGGGCCGAAGGCCATGAGCGATGGTGAGTACTGAGCGAAGTCGAAGTATCGAACCAGAGTCGAAGGGCTGCCCAGCCTGGATTCGAACCAGGATACACAGATTCAGAGTCTGCGGTCCTACCATTAGACGACCGGGCAATGATGCTTCTATTTTAGCAGATTTAGACTAGTTTTTGAAGAGTTTTTTACTACTTGACACGATTCCAGAAGGTGTAATTTTTTATACACTAAGTGGAAACGAATTCTGGAGATATTAGCTGAGTTTTTGAAGGGATTTTTGGAGACGAGTCAGGGTTTCGTTTCGGCCAAGAAGTTCCATCGATTCAAAAAGCGGCGGGGTAATGGTTTTAGCGGTGACAGCGACGCGGAGAGTCATAAAAACCCCACCAGGCCGCCAACCTGCCTGCCGGCCGGCAGGGTCAGACAATCCGGACGCAAAATGACGGCAGACTGTCTCTAAGCGCTGGTGCCGCCAGTCTTTTTCTTTGATCGCGGCTAAGCGATCACCGATCATTAAAAGCATTTTCTTTGTTTCCGGCTTGGTTTTTGCTTCTTGAATAAGAAGTTTGGCCGGATATGATGAATATTTAATCAGAAAATCAACTAAGGCTGGGTAGTCGCTGAGCTTGGTCATTCTTGCCTGCACTAAAGGCACTGTTCGTTTAATCAAAGCCTGGTTCATGCCAGCCGGCGCGAATTTTTCGATTAAACGAAAGAGACGACGGGAGTCGGTTTGACGGATATAAACGCCGTTCAGCCAGTCAAGTTTCTTCAAATCAAAAACCGGTCCGGCTGGCGATAAATCTTCAAAACGGAAATGGCGGCTGAATTCCTGAAAATCAAAAATCTCCTTGCCTTGCGGATGCGACCAGCCCAACAGACACAGAAAATTAACCAAAGCCTCAGGCAGATAGCCTTGGTCGCGGTACCAGAAAAGCGAAGTGTGACCGTGGCGCTTGGAAAGCTTACTCTTGTCCGGATTGCGCAGCAACGGCGTGTGAATGAATTGCGGCGCCGGCCAGCCGAAATACTGGTAAAGAAGGACATGCTTCGGCGCCGAAGACAGCCATTCTTCACCGCGAACCATGTGGGAAATTTTCATCAAATGGTCATCCACCACCACGGCCAGATGATAGGTCGGGTAACCGTCAGATTTGAGAATTACCTGGTCGTCCAGTAAATTGCTGTCAAAAATAATCCGGCCGCGGAGTAAATCATGAACCACGATTTTTTTATTCTGCGGAATCTTCATCCGAATAACATGAGGTTTGGTTAGCTGACTCTTGGCAGTTAAATTCCGGCATTTTTGGTCGTATTTTGGCGGCTGGCCGCACTGCTGCTGGTTTTCCCGGAGTTTTTTCAACCTCGCCTCAGAACAGAAACAAGGATAAGCATCGCCTTGCCTCACCAGTTGCTGAGCATATTTTTGGTAAATTTTCAGTCTTTCTGATTGGCGATAAGGACCGTAGTTGCCGTCCTTTTCCGGACTTTCATCGGCCTCAATCCCCAGCCACCTCAACCCCTGGTAGATCACTTTTTCGGCGCCTTTGACAAACCTTTTCACGTCAGTATCTTCAATGCGGATAATAAACTTGCCGCGCTGTTTTTGGCTGAAAGCGTAATTAAGCAGGGCGCCGTAAGCGCCGCCAACATGGAGCAAACCAGTCGGACTGGGAGCAAAACGGGTGCGGATCATTGATTTGAATTTTATCACAGTTTGTTGCTATACTGAAACTATGGCCAGCCTCACGGAAACCGCTTTTTACACCCGGCGGATTATTAAATTCGGCTTTCTCGGATTGGTAGCTTTCATGATTTTCAGAAGCATCAGCGCTGCCGGCCTGCGCTATTGGCGCCAGCGTCATCCAGAACCGCCGCCACCGCCGACAGTCAGTTTCGGCAAACTGCCGGCAATTAATTTTCCCGAGCCAAAAACCAGCGCGGCGGGTTTTACTTACCAACTGGAAACAGTCGCCGGCGGCTTACCGACTGATCTCGGTGATCGAACCAAGGTTTATTTTATTCCCCTGCGTTCCGCTAATCTCTTAGATCTGGAAAAAGCCCAAAACCAAGCCAAGCGGATGGGTTTTTTCAACCAGGCTGAAAAAATTGACGCCAACCGGCGCCGCTGGCAAAAATCAGGCGTTCTTAATAGCGTTCTCACCATAGATATCGTCCATGGCAATTTCGAATTGGAAAAAAATTGGCCGGAAAACCAAACCATTTTCGTGGAAAAAATGCTGGCAGCTAAAGGCCAGGCCATTGCCGAAGCCAAAAGCTTTCTCAGCCAATACGGCCTGTCTCACCCGGACCTGGAAACCGGCGAAGCCAAAGTAGAATACCTGCGCTATCTAGCGCCGGAAATTATCCCTGCCGTCAGCCTTTCCGAAGCGGATTTAGTCAAGGTTAATCTTTTCCGGCCCAAGCTTGATAACCTGCCTCTTCTGCCGCCGGATCTGGAAGAGGCTTTAGTCGCTCTGCTTTTTTCCGGCTCCAGGGATAACGAAAAGCGGGTTTTGGCGGTTCATTATACCTACTTCCCGATTATCACCGAAACCAACGCCACTTATCCCCTGAAAAACATTGCCCAAGCCTGGGAAGAACTCAAGGCCGGCCAGGCTTTCGTGGCTCATTGTTCAGGGCCGGAGAAAAACATCACCATTCGCCAGGTTTATCTCGCCTATTTTGAAAACAGCCTGCCCCAAAATTATCTTCAGCCGGTTTATGTTTTTAGCGGCAGTGGTGATTTTGTTGCCTACGTGGCGGCCGTCAGTTCGGAGTGGACCGAATAATTGCCTGCCAGTGAAAATTATTGAAAACCCAGTTAATTAATTTTTCCGTCTCACCGAAACGATCAGCACTGCCTAAAACCACTATCAGCAATTCCCGGCCGTTTCTCTCGGTGTAAGCGACTAAACATTCGCCGGCGTTTTCCGTCCAGCCGGTTTTCACGCCTTTGACGCCTAAAACTTGGTCCAGTAATTCATTGGTGGCTTCCAGCTGATGTTCATACTGCTGATCAATGTCTTGAACAACAATGGTTTTCACGGCCACCATTTCTTTAAAAACCGGATTTCCCAAAGCATAGGCAGTCAACTGAACTAAATCGTAAACGCTGGTGTAATGATTATCCTGATCTAAGCCGCTGACATCAGTAAAACGGGTATTTTTTAGATTCAATTCTCGCGCTTTCTGGTTCATCGAGTAAATAAATTCGCCGATTCCTGATAAATAGTTTGCTGCTAGAGTGTAAGCGGCATCATTGCCGGAATGAACCAAGAGTCCGTAAAGCAGGGTCCGGACAGTCAGTTTCTCACCAGTCACTAAACCCATCTGCCGGCCCTCCAAGCCAGTAAGATCAGGCACGGTTAAAACATCCTCCAGCTGGTAATTTTCCAAAGCGACCACCGCGGTCATGATTTTGGTGGTGGAAGCCGGCGCCAGCCTGGCGCCGGCATTTTTGCTCAAAAGAATCGTCCTGGAAGCCAGGTCAATCACCATCGCCGATGTGGCGGTTAGGGCCGGCGCCGGCGCCTCGGTTTGATTGACCGGATAATCGGCCGGCTCGCTAAAATTGACCTCCTGGGTTTCCACCAACGGCTCTTTGGTCTGCCGCCGAATCTGTTCATAAAAATTATCCGCCGGCAAGAAAAGCAACAATAAAAATAAAAAAACAAACCACTTTTTCTTTTCGATTAAACG
>CAZTEW010000042.1:0-1963 GCA_964612215.1 uncultured Gammaproteobacteria bacterium | reverse complement strand
ACGCTGGTGCGGCCGCCAGCGGTCATCGGAAAGGCGATTACTTCCCGCAGTGAAGGTTCGGCGAGAACCACCATCAAAAAACGATCAATGCCGGGCGCAATACCAGCGTGGGGCGGCACGCCATAATTAAAAGCCTCTAAAAGATGGCCGAATTTCTGCTCAATTTCCTGAGGGGTATGACCGAGAATCTGAAAGACTTTTTTCTGAATTTCCGAATCGGTAATCCGGACACTGCCGCCGCCGACCTCAAAGCCGTTGAGAACAAAATCGTGCTGCCAGGAACGGACTTTCAGCGGCTCTTTAGCCAAAAGCGGAATATCGGCGTCTTTCGGCGCGGTAAAAGGATGGTGCATGGAATCAATGGCCCGCTCCGGCGTTTTTTCAAAAAGAGGAAAGTCAACAATAAAACAAAAGGCCAGTTCGTCAGGATTATTTTTATCTTTTCTCAGATCTGGCTTGTCAGTCTGATACTTCTTCACCACCTCTTGGTAAGTCAACCTCGGAAACGGCGATTGGCTGATTTTCTTGGCCGGCATCAACTTGGTCACCAAAGCCGTAAAAAGTTCTTCGGTAAGATTCAAGATTTCTTTCTGGCTGGTAAAGGACATCTCCAGATCGAGTTGGGTAAATTCACCGTAGGCCCGGTCGGCCCGGGGATCCTCGTCGCGGAAACAGCGAGCGATTTGGTAATATCTTTCCAGTCCGGCGACCATCAACAGCTGTTTGTACTGTTGAGGCGATTGGGGTAAAGCGTAAAATTTTCCGGGCTGCAAACGCGCCGGTACGACAAAATCCCGGGCACCCTCAGGCGTGGATTTAGTCAAAATCGGCGTTTCTACCTCAACAAAACCCTGGTTATCCAGCCAATCGCGGATAAATTTAATCGCCTGGTGACGCAAACGCAGGTTTTTGACCAGCCGCGGCCGGCGCAAATCCAGATAGCGGTACTTTAAACGCGTTTCCTCGTTCACTTCATAACCGTCGCTGTCAATTGGCAGGGGTAAATCCGCGGCCCTAGCGAGAATTTTCACTTTTTCTGCCTGAACTTCGATGCTGCCGGTCGCCAGATTGGGATTGACCACTTTTGCCAGCCGCTTGACTACTTTGCCTGTAATTTCCACCACGTCTTCCGGCCGCAAGCCTGTATCCGTATCCGCCCCCGCAGTGAATTCGTGGCTCCACTGCGGGGGCGGATTAGAAGCAATGACTACCTGAACAATACCGCTACGGTCGCGCAAATCAATAAAAACCAGGCGGCCGTGGTCGCGGCACCGGTTCACCCAGCCGCAAAGTTTAACTTTTTGACTAATTCTCTCCAGACAATTTAAAACCAGAGTCCGTTGCATTAAGCTTTATTTTACACTTCAAACTAGCTCTTGACAATAACCCATAATAATGGTATTAAGAGAAGGTAGAATATGTGTAATGAAGTCGCAAAGTTATTAGGTAGAGAAACATTTCGTTTAGCCGAAGCTCAGGCGCGCAACAAGGCAAGTCATCCTGATAATCGCGCAAGGGTGTTAGAAGACACTCAAAGATTGATTCAGGCTGGGCTCATCGACCCAAAAGGTCTAACAGCTATGGTTAGAAAGCTTGCTGTTCAAGGCGTCGCCTTTGGCCCAGTTTGCATGGATGATATTACTGGTGATAGATAATTAGTGAAGTTTTATGTCCTTGATTTTCAGCTCGAGTTTTTCTTCGTCGTGCCAGGCGTTTTTCTCCAGGGTGTAAGCGATGTCAATCAGGTCACCAGGCTTGATTTTGGCCGCTAAATCGCCCAAACCAAAACCAATCGCTTCCAGGCTTTGGTTTTCTTCAAAAGCAAGCATCGTTTCAATTTTCGGCGTCTGGGGATCATCAAGCTGTAGCTTAAGGTGCTTGCCATTATTGCCCACCACTCGCTGACTAGTCACCCGCAGGCTCCGACTGCAGAAAACCGGCCTGGGATTGGCCATGCCGAACG
>CAZTEW010000041.1:0-6384 GCA_964612215.1 uncultured Gammaproteobacteria bacterium | reverse complement strand
CCATTGGTGAAAATCTTACAACATTAATCTGGCTTTGTAAAGCTTGCGTTCAAAAGGGTCGAGAGCCAAGCCAAAGCTTTCCAGGGTTAAGACACCGAGAAGCTTGCTGTCGTTTTTCTTGCCTAAGACCACGGCTGAAGGCAACTCTATCCCTCGCAATTCAATTAAGGCGCTGCCGATTTTTCTTTTCACCACCTTGCCATCCGCCAGGCTAAATTCTTTTTCATAAACCGGTTCGAGACCAAGTTTTTTAACCAGCGCCGCCGGCAGAACCGTAAAAGCGGCGCCGCTATCCACCAAAAATTTGTCCCTAATCTGGCGTTGAGGCTCTTTGGGATTTTTTACCTTCAAAACTACCTGTATCATGCCCATAATAAGTTTATTTTATTCTAATAATAATCTCTATTCAAGCCCTTCTTCGTAAGATAATAGTTCTATGGGGCGCGGTGTCATCCAAAAAGCTAATCAATCGATCCGTGCCAACAATCCATGCTCGATGAATATCAAAAATCAAGCCGGCGCAGGGATAGTCATTTTTGATGGCCTTGAGAGCCCGCCATAGAAACAAGCAATAATTTGCTCTTTGTCTTTCTTGGCGGGCGATCACGAAGCGAGGCGAGAAAAAAAGAGAAAGCGTTAAGCCGAGCGGCCTGAAAAAATGAGCTATCCCAAGCCTAAGTTCTTGACAAATAATCACAGCTGTGACGAAATGTCAAAAAGCTATACTCCCAAAATCCTGGGTGCTTTGGCGCCTCTAATAAACTTCGTTATGAGAACCAATGTCAACCAGAAGAATGCCGCCTTTGACATATTGAAAAAGAATCATTAAATCAGCTTTGATCGCAAGGCTCCATTGATTAATTAGCTTTCCAGAGAGCTTATGAAGCCGCAATGAAGGGTGGCGCGGATTATTTTGCAAAATAGTCAGTTTTTTATCTATGAGTGGCGCTAGGCTTGGGTTTTTATCAACCAATTTTTTGAATCGCTTTTCAAAAGAAAGAGCAACAAAAACCTTCATTATTTTGATATTTCGCTCAAAGACCTAATCTCTCGCGCCTGACCTTTTTGGTATTCCTGAAGCGCTTTGAGAGCTATTCTCTCTGCCTTTTTGCTCATCTTAAAAACAGGTATATCATCTTCAACAACGCTCGCCGCCTCACGACCAATTAAAAACTTAATAAACTTAGTTAGGTTATAACCAAGCTTGCCTGCTTTAAAAGAAAGCAAGTCAGCCTCCTGATTGGTCAAAGTCAACTGTAATTTAGTCATTCTGTTAAGATTTTAAAACAAACTCAATGTTTTGTCAATGCTTAAACAATCCTTTTAAACTCCTAAAATTTTGGGCGCTTTTTCGCCTTTGAGGAATTTGTAAGCCGAAGCGGCGGCCATCGCGCCTTGAGCCATGGCAGTAATTGCTTGCGCCAGCACCGCCGAACGGTCTGTCATGTCGCCGGCAGCCAAAAGGCCCGCCACGTTTGTTGCCATTCTCTCATTTACTTGAACATGATTGCTCTTTGTCATTTTAACACCCAATGGTTGTAAAAGTGAACTGGCGGGCACGCCGCCGATTTCAATAAACACGCCGTCTATCGCCAAAACATCTTTGCCTTGATAGGGTTTGTCCAGTTTAACGCCAATCACTTTTTGACCATCGCCTAAAATTTCCGTAACATTGGTTCTGTAAATTGTTTTCCCTTGACCGCTCTTTTCAATTGCCTGCCATTGTTCCAGCCAAATCGGCTCGGCCCGCAGCTGTTCGCGCCGATAAATAATGTAAACTTTCTGGCTATACTCAGCCGTATGGACGGCGCCGGAAACAGCGCTGTCTGAACCGCCGATCAAAGCCACAGTTTTATCGCGAAAAAACGGAGCATCGCAGGTCGTACAGTAACTTATTCCCCGACCCAAATATTCTTTTTCGCCTGGAATACCTAATTTCCTCCGCTCCGACCCGGTGGCAATAATCAAGGCTTTCGCTTGGTAGGTTTTTTGATCTTCCGTAAAAATTTTAAAGCCGCTGGCGGTCTTTTCTATCCGGCCGACTCGTCCGATGACTGTTTCTGCTCCTAGCTTTTCGACTTGCTCTTTGGTCTGCTGACCCCATGCCAAACCAGAAATCGAAACAAAACCAGGTAGATTCTCAACTTTGTGAGCTTTGGCAAGTTCGCCGGCCAAAGTTTCGCCGATAATTAAATTTTTTAAGCGATAGCGCGAAGCGTAAATACTGGCGGTTAAGCCAGCCGGACCAAGACCAAGAATGATTACATCATACATAAATTCCAAATTACAAATGACAAATTACAAATTGCAATTCACATTTCGCAGAAATCCCGCAAAGCGGGCAATTCAAAATTAATTTTTAATTTGTAATTTCAATTTTACATTTTGCATTTTAAATTTTAAATTTGAAGCTCTTTCAGCAAATCTGCCCTAGTTCTTAATCCCACCATTCTTTTTTTCTCTTTACCGTCTTCAAAAAGAATCATTGTCGGCACGCTCATCACATTATATTGGCTGGCAATTTCCCGATTCTGGTCAATGTTCAGCTTGCCAACTTTGACTGTCCCAGCCAATTCTTGAGCCAATTCTTCAATAATCGGCGCCAGCAGTTTGCAGGGCGGACACCATTCCCCAAAAAAATCCACCAGCACCGGCAGCTGGCTCTGCAGCACCTCTTTGGCAAAATTATCCTGATTAAGAATAATCACCATTATTGTTTCTATCTTACAGCAAAAGCAGAGTCAGAAGCAAGAAAAAACCAGTGACACTGAAAAGATAGGCCCGTTGGGCTTTGGCGCTCAAGCCGGCCCTAACCTGCCAGAAAAACCACTCCAGCTGCTGGTCAGTGAAATAACAAGACCAAAGGTCTTTCAGCAGATGCAGATTCATGCTCATCACCAAGCCGATGCCGAAAAAGCTGGCGGTTGAGCTGAGAATGAAAAAAGCCAGAAGCAGAAGCAGCGGCTGAGCTAAGGCCGAATGGAAAATTAACTGCCGATGCTCCAGGTGGGTTTCGGCAACCACCAGAACCGCCGCTTTGTATTTTTTTTCCTGCCAAAGCTGGCGGAACTTCTCTGCCCACTCAGCCTTTGTTTCCGGATTTAAACCCAATAAAAGATGATCAATATCAAGAATAAAAGTCCCCAGCAATGCCCCCAACCAAAACCAAAGCAATCGCCAACCCAAATTTAAATTAAACAGGGAAACCAGGAAAAAATAGACCAAACTCACTAAAAGATGACTGACAATTTCCCGGCGCAATTCTTTCATATTTTCATGATAACACAAATTAATTTTCGAGCTTGCGAGAAAACAAGCTTTGCTTATTTTAAATTTTAAATTTTAAATTTTTAATTTGCTTCAGTTTCCACATAAATAATCTCGCTTTGTTTTTGACGCCGTAGGCTTCTTTGACAAAAACACGGGCCTCTTCCAGTAAAGACCGCTTTTCCTTCTTGGCCAGTTTGATATAAAGAGACTTGTGCTGGAGGTCATTCAGATCGCAGGCCAAACGGTAACCATAATCCTGAAATTCCTGGGTAATGTATTTGCCTTTACTGCTTAAATCCAGATCTGCCAAAATCTGCCCCACTCCCTGCATACCTTGATATTGACGAAGAACTCTCCCTGCCTGCTTATTCACCAATTTCTATTCTACCACAGCCAAAATCGCCAAAATCACTATCGGTTACCCTGGCAATCCTTTCCTGACTTCCAAGGCAAGCAATAACGTGACTTGCTATATCATCTGGAAAAATATCTTTTGCGTCAGACTCAAGTCCCTTAAGCTTGCTGCCATATGCTCCATCCCGCTCATTAGTTCTCTAGTATCTCTGTTGCTTACCCTTGAAGCTTCGCTCAATAATTCTCTTTGTTCTCTTAACGCAGACTCAACGACTTCCCCCAGTCTACCGTCTCGCCAGGCATTATAATTAAAAGTTTTGCCAGAATTCTCTGGAGAATAAGCAGCTACTGCTCTTGTCCATTTCTCTGTCGGCATGGAATTAAAAATCTCCTTTTTTTCTTTTTAATGGAAATCTCCTTCGTGTAAGATCTTCTAAGTTCCAAGCAAAAGCAAAGTAACCTTCTTCTGGATCGCCAGAATCAACTTTCACCACCGGCAAAAAACCAGCTTTAATATCGTCTTTAAACCACCTAAACCTCCTCCGTTGTAGATCAGGAGGTATTCTCTCAAAAGGAACAACACCACGACTAATGTTAACTCCCAGACAACCTGGTTCAAAGCATTGAACATAATGGCCTGGGGCAAACTCTCTTGTGTCAAAAGCACGCTGACCTAGAAAATCTCTAACAGTCTGGCAAGTATCTCTCGCCCGCCAACCAGCATACCGAGCCATTGCTTGCATTGTTTTTCCAAAATTACAGCGCCTTTCCGTCATCATTTTCTTTTTACCATATTTATAGGTCTTTTGTCAAGCGCAACCGCAAAAGCGGCGATGACTGTTTTTTCCACTTCCTTAGCCGGCGCCACTTGCGGCAAAAGTCCCTGCAAATCATCCTCCCATTCGCTCCCCGCCTCTTTCACCTTTGACTTAAATTCAGTCAAAGCAAATGTTTTTTGATAAAGTTTGAGCTTTTTATTGATCAACGAATAGTTAATCTTGGCTCCGCCTCCTAAAAGCACCCAAACATCATAAAGATCGCGCGGTTTAGCGCGAATAATTAACGCCCTCACTTTTTCAGCAAAAATTTCCTTTTTCCTCAAAGCGGTTAAAACAAACTGGGCAACATCGGCATACTGCGACGCCACCACTATCCTTTTTGTTTCTCCTTCTTCGCCTCTTAAACTGACATCTACTCTTACTTTTCCTTTGCTAACGGATTGACCGGTAAAAAGTGGTCCTTGATAAGAAATATCGCCAGTTAACCCCCGCTCCACATTTTCCTTAAAAATCTTTAGCCGTCGAAATTCCGCCTTGATGCCAAAATCGGCTAATCTTTCAACGCTTTCCAAAACAAGCTTTTTAACCTTTGCGGCTGGCAATGAAGAATTAAAATCCAGATCCTCGCTGTAGCGGCTAAAATTATAGACCACTCGCAAAGCCGTCCCGCCTTTAAAAACCAAAGCGTGACTTTGATTATAAAGCAAAGAAAGAAACAAATGCTGGATATAATCCCTTTCCTGAACCGCCAAAGCGACCCGATGATGATAGGCAATTTTAGCCAACTGATCTTTAGTCAACATTGGACTTTAAGTCTCCCGCCAAGAGAAAAGCTGATTCTCTGAAAGATTAACATTCAATCGCCATTTTCTGTGCCAATTTTTAGTTTTTGGCTTATCTGGATCAAGAAGAATAAAAGATGCAGAAAGATTGTTCTCCAAACCCTCTGTTTTCATTTGATATTTTTCTAAAAGAAAACCCAAGCGGCTACAAAGCGATTTATTCTTCATTTTCAAAGCATAGTCAATCAGTTTTTGCTGATCAATTTCTTGCTTGGCGTTAAAAAGAGCTTTCGCCGCTTCTGCAAAACCGCCAGCGTACTTTAACTGATTAAAAGAGTCAATCAGCGCCTTTTCTTTTTCAGCGATTAAAACAGACTGTTCTCCTATCAACTGGCGCTGATAACCGAAAAATTTATAGCCAGCCAGGGTAATATATTGATAACGATAGTTGGCAAAATTTATCTTTTTTTTCCTTTTTGTTGTCGCCAGATAGACAGTAAAAGGCACTTGTTCGGTTAAACCATAGTGATGCAAGGCGCTTCTAAAAGAAACATAGGCCGGATAAACAAGTCGGGAAGCAATAAAAAATGGATTGGCGAGAACGCGGTGAGGTTCAAAACCCAGAACCAGGTATTTACCCTTCTCCACTTCTCTAATCAAATCTCGCTGTTTAAGAGAAAAAACACTTTGATAGGCTTTTTCTTTACTCACGCCAAAAAGATCAATAAACATTTTGACAGTAAAATACATCAGCTCTTCCTGATAGAGCTTGGTTAATATATAATTTGCGGTAAGTTTTTTAGGCTTTTTCATAAGTTTCATCACAAATTATACATAAGGAACCCTTGCTTGTCAAGGAAAATTTAATAATTCTATCACTTCTTGGTCGCTGTATTGCTTGAAGTCCTGATACCATTGACTGACGCTGAAGAAAAGCCGCGGCGTTTCCAGGCAAAGCACTTCGTCGGCTTCTTTTTTCAGCAGGCTAATCGTCTCGCTGGCTGCCACCGGTACGGCCACGACCACTTTTCTGGGCTGGAAACTGACTGCTTCCCGGACAGCGGCGATCATGGTCGCGCCGGTCGCCAAGCCGTCATCAACTAAAATCACGGTTTTGTTTTTTAAATCCAGCGCCGGTCGGCCTTGCCGATAAACTTTTTCGCGGCGCTTAATTTCCTGTTTCTGGGTTTTAATTTCCT
>CAZTEW010000040.1:0-6443 GCA_964612215.1 uncultured Gammaproteobacteria bacterium | reverse complement strand
ATGTTGGGTTTTAACACCACTCTTGGTTTCAATGACATCCGCTTTAATCGTTCCTTGAAGAAGAAATTTAGCCTTTTCTTGCTTAACAATTTTGCCTAAAGTTTGGTAAAAAGTTTCCCGAAAAACAATTCTTTTTTTCTCCGGATCATCAATGCCTCTTAAAGCTTGAAAAAAGCGCCGAGAAAGTTTGGCAATTTTTAAATTAAAACCCAGCTGGCTAAAGGTTTTCTTGACTTGTTCGGACTCGCCTTCTCTCATTAAACCATCGTCTAGAAAAATAATCTTCAGGTTTTTACCTAGAGCTTGAGCGCCTAAAACCGCGCTAACGCTGCTGTCGACTCCGCCGGAAACAGCGCCAAGAGCGATTTCGCCGCCAACGACCTTTTTTATCTCATTAATTTTCTCGTCAATAAAACTTTTCAGCCGTCGCCCCATCTTCTGACTAAACTTTGTTCTGGAAGATCCCGAAACTTGATTCTCGCTGGTTCAGCAGCCGTTCCTGCTCTCATGCTTTCAATCTCGACAACGGCCAGCGAACGGATACGACTCATGATTTCTCCTGAACCCTGACTGGGTTTAGCAATACCAACTAAAATAGCGATCAATTCTCCACCCGCTCTTTTAGCCATTTTTTCCACGGCTTCTAAAGTATCGCCGCTGGCAGCGAAATCATCAACACCAACTAAATTCATCCCGGCAATGTCGCGTCTTTCCACGGCAATTGTCGTTGGTTGTTGACGGGTAAAAGAATGAATCTCCTCTGTTAAAACTGGCCCAAACATTGTCCCTGGCCTACCCTTTTTGACTACCACTACTGACAAGGCCAATCTTTCACCAAGAGAACCAGCCAACATATTGCCTGAACTCTCAACTACCATCACCCTAGCCTTATCTGCTTCAAGCTTTAGCACTGGAACTTCTCTTTTGACCCAGTCAGCCATATAATCAGCCATTCTGCTTATCAAGTGAACATCAACCACTCGATTTAAAGGCTTGAGCCGCAAAACAGCACCATCAGGCGAAATTTCACCTTCTTGAATAATCCGCTCTCGCAACATCTGCGGTACAGCCGCTAATTCTTTTGTCACTTCGTAATTGGTCGTGATTGTAAAAGGTAAATTTTATTTTTCATGATCGCCCATTCAATGTCCTGCGGTTGTCTATAAAGAGCCTCTATTTTCAAAGCAATTTCAACCAGCTGGGTAACTTCTTTATCAGTTAAAATTGGTCCGTTAATTAAATGGCGGGACACAATTTGTTTGCTCGTTTTCTTGACGATAATTCTTTCTGGGTTGACCAGACCGGAAACAACCTTCTCGCCCAAACCCTGAGCCGCTTCCATCATTAATTCGTCCTGATGATGTTGAAAAATATTCTCCGTAAAAATCACCCCGCCCTTTTCCGCAAAAATCATTTCCTGGATAATCACCGCCATCTTAATAGTTAAGAAATTGACCTGCCGTTGCTGGCAATAAAGCCGCACCCGCTCGCTTCTCAAAGACTGCCAGCACTTCTCTACTGTCGTGAAGATAGCTGGCGCCGGCGTGCTTAAATAACTTTCCATCTGACCGGCAAAAGAAGCGATTTCACTATCCTCAACGGTTGCTGAAGAGCGCACGGCAAAACGAGAATCTTTTAGGCTCTTAAGGTGTTCTGAAATCTCTTTCTTCAGTTTGTTATCCATTTTGCCTCGAGCCGTCGTCGTAATAATGAGGGCATTCGGCACGTTAAAGCCGGCCTGTTTAAGCTTGGCTAAATTCAAAGCCTTACCGCCGATAAGCTGGCGGGCCTGTCCGACCAGTGGGCGGATTTCATCAAGAGTAACAATTAATTTGGCCATTGGCTTTAATCCGGCAGAACTTCTCTCTGCCAATCTGGAAACCAGGTGCTAAAATCGAGGGAATTTTCGCCTCGCGCAAAATCGTCACCGCGTGGGCAGTTAAACTGCCTTTGGTTAAAACCACTGCTTTGGGCTGAGCTCGATAAACCAAGTGGGTAATAAAATCAATATCTAAATTGTCCGTCGCCACAATCCAGTCTCGCCAGTCTCTTGACAAATTTTCAGGGCGATTGATAAAAACTAATTTCCCTTTAACTGGCTGGAGAAAAATAGGCAGATTCTCAGCTGTGCTGATGGGTTGTTTTTTTACTTGCGAATCCCGGCTGCTCTGAAAAATCACCTGGCCGGTGCGTAAAACCGCCGCTTCGATTTCCTGCGGCCCGTGTGCTTTTTCCATCCGTAAAGCATATTCAAAAATTTGGTTGATTTCCTGATCAGTAAACACCGCTAGTGTTCTGGCCACGGCGGCCAACCTAACTCTTTTCAGGCCGCTGGCAGAAGGTTCAAGGCTGAATTTTTTTGTCGCAATCTTTTTGTCTTTAATTTCAGGGGTCTTTTTATCAACTCTATAAATATCAGGTTCTACTTCGCCGCGGGTAATCAGCCAGGTATGTTCACCGAAAACAGCGCTGATATAAACGCCGCCGGCACCATCCTCGGAATAAACCACACCGGCTTTATTGGCGGTATAAAAACCCTGAAGGAGGTGAGCAAATTCGATTTTCACTGCCTGGCCAAATTCTTTGAGCACTTGGTCATAGCCCGCGGCAATCGCCGCTTTCATCTCTTCAAAAGTGGGCAGGTTAACATTGTTGGCGACAATAAATTCAGCACCAGGAATGTCCGCGAAAATTGAAGGCCGAACCGTGGCTGGATAACCGGCTCGTTGAAGTTTAGTGAAAAAGCTGGCCAGCTCTTTTTCTGCTTTAGGCGCCAGTCGTTTATTTTGCCGATAAAATTCAAAACTGGACGGAAGTAAAACATGAGGCAAAGGGACTGTCGGAATCTGCAGTTTAATCAGACGCGCAATGGAATTAACCTTTTCGGAGCGAAGGTCAAACTGATAAGCCTCAAGCGGTATCAAGTAGGCTTGACCAACCATAGCCTATTCTACCATGCTGGCAAGCAATGTCAAGAGTTCTTAATCCAGCTTTATTTAGCCAACTGGAGCGTGATTGATCTCGACGACAAGATCTCCAAAAGAAAATTGCTTAGCTTCTCCAGGCCACACTGCTCCTGCTTTCCAATTTAAAGTGCTCTCTCTAAGCATTACTGGGGCTTCTAGGTCGCGAAAACGATGCAAAATATCTGGCAAAGAACTAACCTTTTGTAAAAGCCTTTGACGGTCTTCTGGTCGCACGCTTGGATCTAAAAATTCTTCTCGGGCTTCCACTCGATTCTCATCAGAAATAACACAAGTAAAAAACGGAGTCTCTGATGTTAATTGTTGACCAGGCGGTCCAACTCTGTGGAAAATCTTTACTTCAGCTTCAGTCATAACACTGTACTCTATCATACTCTTAAAGTTTGTCAACGCTTTTGGATTTGAAGAAGCTGCTATAATAAAAACATGTTAAAAGCGCAAAACTTCTGCCTCGCCGGCAGGCAGGCAAAACTCAAAACTATCTTTATCCTGTTGGTAATTTTTACTTTTTCATTTTTAATTTTTAATTTATTTCGGGATTTGCCTTCACCGACGCGGCTGAAGTCAGCGCCCTATCCGGTCTCCACCAAGATTTTTGACCGCAACGGAGAACTACTCTATGAAATTTACGGCGAGCAAAAACGAACGCCGGTCAAGCTCCAAGACATCCCGGAACATCTGATTCAAGCGACCATTGCCATTGAAGACAAAGATTTCTACCGTCATCTTGGTTTTTCTCCCCGCGGCATTTCCCGGGCGCTTTTTAACATTGTCTTCAAGCGAGACCTCCAAGGCGGCTCAACCATTACCCAGCAATTAGTGAAAAACGCTTTGCTGACGCCGGAGCGAACTTTGAAGCGAAAAATCCGAGAGGCAGTCCTCACTTTGACCACGGAAATCATCTATTCTAAAAATGATATTTTAGAGATGTATTTTAACCAAGCGCCTTATGGCGGCGAAGCTTGGGGCATTGAAGCCGCTAGTGAAAAATATTTTGGCAAACGAGTCAGTGAACTTAGCCTGGCCGAAGCGGCTCTTTTGGCCGGCCTGCCACAGGCGCCAACCCGCTATTCTCCTTTTGGCGCTCACCCGGAAAGAGCTAAAACCCGGCAAGAACAGGTTTTAAGAAGAATGGTGGAAGAGAACTATCTTAATGAAAACGAAAAAAATGAAGCCCAAAACGAAAAACTGGTTTTCGCACCGGCAACCACTAATATTAAAGCACCTCATTTTGTGATGTACATTAAGGAGTTGCTGGTCGAAGAATATGGCCAGCAAATGGTCGAAAGAGGCGGCTTGCGGGTGACCACTACCTTGGATTTAGAGCTCCAGAAATTCGCCGAGGAAGTTGTCGCCACGGAAACAACTAAGCTGGTCCGGTTAAGAATCAGCAATGGCGCCACCCTGGTGACCAAGCCGAAAACCGGCGAGATTTTAGCCATGGTCGGTTCTAAAGACTATTGGTCTGAAGAAATCGACGGCAAGGTCAATGTGACCTTGGCTTCCCGCCAGCCAGGATCCGCCATCAAACCGATTAACTACGCCTTAGGCTTTCTCAATGGCTACAGTCCGGCCACGGTGCTGCTGGATATTCCCACTTGCTTTCAGGTCGCTGGCCAACCAAATTATTGTCCTAATAATTATGACAGCCAGTTTCGAGGACCAATTCAGGTCCGGTTTGCCTTGGGTAATTCCATTAACCTACCGGCGGTAAAAATGCTGGCTCTCAACGGCGTCGAAGCAATGGTGAATTTGGCTAAAGACATGGGCATTGAGAGCTTTCAAGATCCTTCTCGCTATGGCCTGTCTTTAACCCTCGGCGGCGGCGAAGTAAAAATGACCGAAATGGCCACAGCTTTCGGCGTTTTTTCCAACAGCGGTGTCCGCATTGATCTGAATCCAATTCTTAAAGTTGAGAATTATTGGGGCCAGGTTTTAGCCGAATCTGCACCTCAGGAAGGCGAAAGAATTTTACCCATGGAGGTGGCTTATTTAATTTCTCACATCTTGCTTGACAATAATGCCCGCAGTGCAGTTTTCGGCACCAGTTCTTATTTGGTTATTCCTGATCATGCCGTTTCTGTCAAAACCGGCACCACTAATGATCGCCGCGACAATTGGACTGTCGGTTATACGCCTCATTATCTAACCGTAGTTTGGAGCGGCAACAATGACAATTCGCCGACCTTGAGTTTCGGCGCCACCGGCGCGGCGACGATCTGGAATAAAATTATGAAGAAAGTCCTGGAAAACCAGCCTGATGAATGGCCTTCAAGGCCGGAAAATATCAGCGGCCGCTCGGTCTGCTCACTTTCCGGTGGTAATCCAGATAATGAGGCAGGATGTCCAACTCGGTTCGAATATTTTATTACTGACCAAGAAGCAACCCCTAGCCCTGCGGTGATGTCCCGGCAATTAATTGAAATCGATAAAACCACCGGGCAGATTGCCACCGAAAAAACACCGCCGGAAAACCGAGAACAGCAGGAACATCAAGTTCTGATTGACGTTCTCGGCAGTCAATTCTGCCTCGACTGCCCCTTCCCGACTGAACCGATTATCATTCACTACCCGCTTTTTGATTGACAAGAAAAATGAGCTGTGTTAACCTTTTAATTAACCATGGCTAAGCGCTTAATCCTTATCTTGACCGCCGCTACCATCATTCTGTTTGTCTCCTGGCCGGTTAGAGCCGAAGAGGCCACCACCTTTTCTCCCCAGCGGCAGCGACTGCAGCAATTAAGACAAAACCTAGAATTAAAGCGAGGGGAGATTCAGACCCAGCATCAGGAAAGAAAAGCCGCCGTTCAAGCGGCCTTGTCTGAAAAAAGAAAAGAACAGATTCGTAATTTGTTTAGCCGCCTGATAAAAAGACTGGAAGCTGCCATTGATCGTTTGGAAAATTTAATCACCAGGATTGAATCAAGGTTGGAAAAAATCGAGACCGGCCAAGAAGGACTTGATATTGAAGCGATTAAAAGTGAACTTCAGGCCGTCAAAGAAAGGTTGATCGCAGTGAACTCCGCCCTGACTGACGCTAGCGCCAGTCTTGAGGAAATTCTTGATAGTGAGAATCCTCGAGAAAGCTTTAACAGTGTCCGTGATTTAATCAAAGGTCTGAAAAGCGAATTGCAAGCAGTTCACCAAAGCCTAACTCAGATTATTGGTAAAATCCGCGGCCTCCGCGTTGGCGCCGGAGCAGAATAATGAAAAAACCTTATTTGATTTTGATTATCATCGCTTTAGCCGCCGTTATCGCTGTTTTCTTTTTACTGCCAACGAAAACTGATCAAATAATTCTCAAGTTAGAACAACAAGAAGTTTCCGATGAAATTGAGAAAATTGAAATGGACCTTGGGGCCACCGAGCTAGACAGTCTCGATCAAGAACTTCTGGAAATTGAAAAAGAACTAAATCTTTAACCCCTTCTCGCTTTAATTTTTTTCTGCTAAAATAAAG
>CAZTEW010000039.1:0-6490 GCA_964612215.1 uncultured Gammaproteobacteria bacterium | reverse complement strand
TGCGAATAGCGCATAATTTTAATGTAGCATTTTTATTTGCTTTTAGCAACCTTTTCTCTTGGTGCGCTCGCGAGGTTGACAATCTATGGTATAATAAAAACATGGAAAAAGTAAGAATTTGCGATGAGGCTGCTCAAAAAGCAATCGATTTTCAAAGAGACTTGACTCCTGACGCCCCGAGTAGTCAGATTTATGGAGAAGTCGCCAGAAGATTAACAGATGTTGTTGTGCAATCCTGGCCTTATGAAGGCGCCGATGCAGCAGTAGAACAATTAAGAGACACGATTGTTAGGGTCAAGGCTCTAGAGATTATAGCTTTAGAAAGAAATCCCCTGGGAACAACAAGGGTTTTTGAAAGCCTTTAGCTTTTCTTCTTCAATTTCTTCAATCAACTAACTACTTGAGCCTACTATATTACTATCTAGTATTATAGTCAGACTGGAGAGTTGTTTTTAGCAAGGAATTGAGATATGATTTCTCTATGAAGAGAGCTTGCCTTGAGCGAAGTCGAAGAGTGGCGGTGGTTGGCGGCGGCACCGGCACTTATACGGTCTTGACCGGCTTAAGAAAGCACAAGATTGCTTTGACGGCCATTGTTTCTATGGCTGATTCTGGCGGCAGTTCGGGCCGCTTAAGAGACGAATTTGGCGTTTTGCCGCCGGGCGATGTCCGCCAGTGCCTGCTGGCTCTTTCCCACCTGCCCTTAGAAAAAACTTCTTTGCGGCAGTTATTGGAGTACCGCTTTCATAACGGCCGCGGTTTGAAGGGTCATTCTTTTGGGAATTTACTGCTGACGGCTCTGACGGAAATCACCGGCCGGGAGGATTTGGCGATTAAAGAAGCGGCCAAGATTTTGGCTGTCCGGGGAAAGGTTTTGCCGGTCAGCCTTGAGGACAGCACTCTCTGCGCCCGGCTGGAGGACGGGACGATTATCAAAGGCGAAACCAATATTGATGTCCGCCGGGTGCGGCCGGACTTAAAAATTATTGATCTCTTTTTAGACCCGCCGATTAAGATTTTTCCCGAGGCAAGCCAAGCCATTCGGGCCGCTGATTTGATTGTTTTAGGCCCAGGCGATTTATACACCAGCGTTTTGCCGAATATTTTGGTTACCGGCCTTAATCAGGCTTTGGCTAAAGCAAAAGGCAGGTTAGTTTATATCTGCAATTTAATGACCAAACATGGCGAGACTGACAATTTTTCCTGCTCTGATTTTCTCCGAGAAGTCCAGCGCTATTTAGGCCCGGCCAAGAAAAAATTAAAAACAATGCTGGTGAATAACGACCTGTCTGTTCCGAAAAAAGTTTTGCAACGCTATCAAGGAGAAAAGTCTTTTCCAGTGGAAATTGATTGTCAAGTTTGTGATGAGCTAGGCGTGAAAGTGATTGTTAAACCCTTAGCCGCGGCTGGCCAGCTCTGGCGCCATGACTCCACCAAACTTGCTCGAGCACTCATGGTATAATTTGGGGATGGCGAAACTGATTGTGACTCACTTAAATCCGGATTTAGATGCGGTAGCCGCCATTTGGTTGATTAGAAAGTTTTTTCCTGCCTCGCCGCCAGGCGGGTCGGGTTGGAGCAAAGCCAAACTGGCTTTTGTGCCTGCTGGCGACACTTATCAGGGTCAGCCGGTTGACAGCGATCCTCAGGTGCTTCATGTTGACACCGGCCTAGGTGAGTTTGACCATCACCAAACCGATGAATATTTCTGCTCGGCCCAAAAGTGCCAAGCAAAACTTAAATCCGCCACGAAGCTCAAAGCGGTCGAAGAGGAAGCTTTAGAGAGAATTTTGGAGATTGTCTGCGAAGTGGATCATGGCCGAGATATCAGCTGGCCGGAAGCAGAAAACGACCGCTACCTTTTCTTTCTGGAAGATATTTTAGGCGGTTTGCGGAGCTTAGGCAAAAAAGATGAAGAAGTCGTTGATTTTGGTCTGAAAGCCCTGGACAGTGTTTTTCGGATGATGAAAGATAAAATCCGAGCTGAAGAGACCTTGACTGGTCCGAAAGCCATTGAATTTAAAACCCAATGGGGAAAGGGTATCGCGATTTTAACCAGCAATGAATCAGTGCTGGAAGTCGGCGAAAAAATGGGTTATACTTTAGTGGTTAAAAAAGACGAGAAGAAGGGCGGGGTGCGGATTTACAGCCGCTGGGATCGCGGCGTCGATTTAACAGCAGCGAGCAATCAGTTGAAAAAACTTGATTCAGAAGCAAGCTGGTTTCTACATGCCAGCAAGTGTCTTTTGCTTAACGGCTCAACCAGAAATCCGAAAATGAAACCAACCAAGCTCAGCTTGGCAGAAATAATAGCAGTTTTTTAAGGAGGGAGGTGGACGTGCAATTATGGCTACCATTATCAAGTCAAAACCCGGTGAAGGCAGTGATTCGGTTATCCGCCGTTTCAAAAAACAGGTTCTTCAGGACGGCGTGCTGACCATTGTTCAGGAAGGGCGGTTCTACAAATCACCTTCGGTCCAGAAAAAAGAGAAAAAGAAAAAAATCGAAAGAGAAAGGCGGCGCCGGCTAAAATGGCAAATGTCTTGATTCAGGCCGATTCCCGTTTTCCGGTGGATCGCCGGCGGATACGGCGGACGATTAACCGGATTTTAACGGCTCAGGGCGTTGGCGCCGAGGTGGAAGTCAGCGTCTTGATCGTTGGCGACCGAAAAATGAAAGCTCTTAATGAACAATACCGCCGCAAAAAAGCCACGGCGCTGGTTTTGGCTTTTCCTTTGGAAACCACCGGGGCTGACGCCGGCATTGGTTTTGCGGGGGCGCCGGACAATATTTTGCGCTTAGGCGATATTGTCATTTCTTATCCCCAGGCCAGGAAAAGAGCGGTTGAGGAGAAAGTGACGATTGATGATCAGGTGGAAAAATTAGTCAGCCACGCGATGAAACACCTACTAGGAATTAATTAAATGTTTTATCTAAAGTACCGGCCGCAAAAAATCAGCGAACTGGATTTAGAAGAAATCCGGGACGGATTGGCCAGAGTACTGGCTTCCGGCCGTCTGCCGCATGCCTTTTTATTCAGCGGCCCCAGAGGCACCGGCAAAACTTCAGCGGCCAGAATCATTGCCAAAGCAGTCAACTGCCAGCAGGCAGGCGCTGAGCCTTGCAATCGCTGTTCCCTGTGTAGAAACATCACCTCTGGTCAGGCCCTGGATTTAATCGAGATTGACGCCGCCAGCCATCGGGGCATTGACGATATCCGCAGTCTGCGGGAAAAAATCAGATTGGCGCCGGCAGAAGCGAAATTTAAAGTTTACATTATTGACGAAGCCCACATGTTGACTGCCGAGGCTTTTAACGCTTTGCTTAAAACCTTGGAAGAACCGCCGGAGCATGCGATCTTTATTCTCTGCACCACTGAACCGCAGAAGCTGCCGGAAACGATTATTTCCCGCTGTCTGCGTTTTAACTTCCACAAAGGCCGGCCCGAAGAAATCATCCGCTCTCTGCAAAAAGTGATCCGGGGAGAAAAACTCAAAGCGGATAAAGAAGCCTTATTAGAAATTGCCAAATATGTTGACGGCAGTTTTCGCGACGCTCAAAAAATTCTGGAGCAGCTGGCTTTGCGGAAGCGGAAAATCACCATTAGCTTAGTTCAGGCAGAAATCGGCAAAAGCGATTCTTTCCGGCCGGAGATTCTGCTGGGCTATTTGCTAAAAAAGGACAGTCAGGCCGGTATCAAAGAAGTGAATCGGATCGTTGAAGGGGGTATGGACCTGAGAATTTACCTTGAGTCTCTGTTGGAGCTGTTAAGGCAGTGTTTATTGCAGACAGTCGGTTTAACCAAAACCAACCTTGAATGCTCTTTGACTAAAAGCGAATTACTTCGTTTAATCAAAGTTTTTCATCAAGCCGGGAAGGAGGTGAGAACCAGCCTTATTTCTCAGTTGCCGCTGGAATTAGCGGTGATTGAGTGGTGCAGCGATGTTAGGTAATCTGAAGCAATTAAACCAAATGCGGCGTCAGGCGATGGAGCTGAAAAAAGAACTTTCTCAAGAAAAAGTGGAACTGAAGGATAGCGGTATTCACGTGGTGGTCGCCGCTGACCAGACGATTGTTAGTTTGACAGTCAACGCTGAGGCCCAACCGCAAATAGTCAAGCTGATTAACCAGGCTCTGCAAAAATCCCAGAAGATTGCCGCTCAAAAGATGATGCAAATGGGCGGCGGCTTAAGTGGTTTATTAGGCCAGTCATAATTCATGATTTTAGTCACCGGCTCTTTAGCCTATGACCTGATTATGAATTTTCCGGGTCGTTTTTCCGACCATATTTTAGCGGATAAGATTCATAATCTTAATGTTTCCTTTTTAGTCGAAAATCTTCGCCAAGAGCGTGGCGGCTGCGCCGCGAATATTGCTTATAGTTTAGCCTTACTCGGTGTTAAACCAGCCATTTTAGGCGTGCTTGGCCGGGATGGGGGAGAGTATAAAAAATGGCTGGCTTCTCGCGGGGTTGATGTTTCGCAGTTGCAAATTAGCCGCTCCCAACCAACGGCCAGCGCTTTTATTATCACTGATCAGGCTGATAATCAAATTACTGGTTTTTACCCGGGAGCGATGAAAGAAATTAAAAATTTAAAATTTCCAGCCAAAGGCTGGTCGGCCTCTGGCCGAAAAATTACCAACTACCAATTCGTGGTGATCGCTCCCAATGATCCTCAGGCGATGATTAATTTTGCCAAAGAATGTCAGCAGTTAAAACTGCCTTATCTGTTTGATCCCGGCATGCAATTACCGCGGTTGACCAAAAATGATCTCAGCCGCGGCATTAAAGGCGCCAAAATCATTATCGGCAATGATTATGAAATGAGCTTGATAAAGCGGAGTCACTCCTCGGACGGTGGCAGGCTGAAGCGAAGCAAAAGCCATGACTCCTCCGAGGTGGGACGGAGCGAGGAGCAGGTCTGGATAACGACACTGGGAGAGAAAGGCTCAATCATTAAATATCAGGGCAAAACCATCAAAATCAAGCCGGCCAAACCGAAAAATACCGCTGATCCGACCGGCAGCGGCGATGCTTACCGGGCTGGTTTCTTAGCTGGCTATTTGCGTGGTTTTGACCTCAAAACCTGCGGCCAGATGGCTAGCTTAGCCGCAGTTTATACCGTGGAAAAATACGGGACAACAACTCACCGCTTTACTCAAAACGGCTTTTGTCGCCGCTACAGACAAAACTTTCATGAAAAAATTAATCTTTGATATGATAAAATCAAACAATGAAACACGACATTAAAGATTTATCACTGGCCGGCGCCGGCAGGCGTAAAATCGCCTGGTCCGGAAGGCAAATGGGTGTTTTGCGCTTAATCGAAAAGAGATTTAAAAAAGAAAAACCATTGAAAAATATCACTATTGGCGCCTGTCTTCATGTCACCAGCGAGACGGCTAATTTAATGCAAGTTCTGAAAGCCGCTGGCGCTCAGATTGTCCTTTGCGCCTCCAACCCGCTTTCCACCCAAGACGAAGTGGCGGCCAGTCTGGTAAAGCACGACAAAATCAGTGTTTTTGCCAAAAAAGGCGAAGACCAGCATACTTATTATCGTCATCTCAAAGCGGTTTTGGATTTTCATCCCCGGATCACTATGGATGATGGCGCGGACCTAGTAGCTTCGCTACACAAATTACAAATTACAAATGACAAAGGCAAAATTGAAATTCAAAATTCAAAATTAGAAAAATGGGAATTTTTAGGGTCAAGTGAAGAAACTACTACAGGAGTTATTCGTCTTAGGGCGATGGAAAAAGATGGCGCTCTCAAGCTGCCGGTGATTGCCGTTAATGACAGCCAGACCAAATATCTTTTTGACAACCGTTACGGCACTGGTCAGTCAACCATTGACGGCATTTTGCGGGCAACGAATATTTTGCTGGCCGGCAAGAATTTTGTTGTTGCCGGCTACGGCTGGTGCAGTCGGGGAATTGCCATGCGGGCCAGGGGCATGGGCGCACAGGTGATTGTTTGCGAAGTCAACCCGGTCCGGGCCTTGGAAGCCTTAATGGACGGCTTTCAGGTGATGAAGATGAGCCAGGCCGTAAAAATCGGCGATATTTTTGTCACCTCGACCGGCGATAAACATGTCATTGACAGCCAGCATTTAGAAAAGATGAAAGACGGCGCTATTCTCGCCAACAGCGGCCATTTTAATGTCGAGATTAATATCGAAGCCTTGGAAAAAATGGCTAAGAAAAAAACCCGACTGCGGCCGTTCCTGGACGAGTATCAACTGGTTGATAGCCGCCGGCTTTATTTGCTCGGTGAAGGCCGGCTGGTTAATCTGGCGGCGGCTGAAGGCCACCCGGCCGAAGTGATGGATATGAGCTTTGCTAACCAAGCTTTAGCGGCAGAATTCTTCTTGAAAAACCAAGGGAAACTTAAAAATAGAGTCTATCAATTACCCAGCCAAATTGATCAAAAAGTAGCCCGAATGAAACTCGAAAGTCTCGGCATCAGCATCGACCGGCTCACCCGCGA
>CAZTEW010000038.1:1595-6818 GCA_964612215.1 uncultured Gammaproteobacteria bacterium | reverse complement strand
GGATATTTGCCAATGGCAGTTTCTCCAGAAAGAACCAAAGCGTCGGCGCCGTCATCAATTATTTGAACGATATCAGAAATTTCCGCCCGGGCTGGTTCAGGTCTTTTTATCATTGACTCCAGCATTTTACTGGCGACAATGACTGGTTTTTTGGCCCGGCGGCAGGCTTTGATAATTTTCTTCTGCCAATAAGGCACTTTTTCCACTGACAATTCAACGCTTAAATCGCCCCGGCCAATTATCATGGCGTCCGCGGCCTGAAGAATGGTTTGCAAATGACTGACGCCGGCCTGGCTTTCGATTTTGGCCACGGCTTTGGCTGGCAAGTCAATGGCCTTGAGGGTTGCTTTTAATTTTTCCATGTCTTTGGCTTGGCGGGTATAAGAAAGCGCTACCCATTCCGCCTGATACTTCTTGGCTAAACCAAGAGCCGTTAAATCATCGCTAAACAAAGCTTCTTTTTTCTTTAACCGGCCTTCTGGACCGCGGAGGTCAATTAAAATTTCAACTTGGGGAGCGGCTTTTCTTAGTCTGGCCATCCGGGAATCATGCCATTGAAGAGTGTTGTGCTTAAAATTAAAGCGAAAAATGTGAACCCCGGCTTTAACCAATTGCTTAATCGTTTTCTCGTCATCGCTCGCCGGCCCGATAGTGGCAATAATCTTGGTCCTGGCCATCAAAACCATCCTAGCATTAACTGACCCTAAAATCTACCCAGCCAAACTGATACTATGACAAAATTAGACGACCGGTAAATTTTGTCATAAGATGATTTTGTTAAAAATTTCTGATAATCTTAGAAAGCTCGCCTGGGGAAGCAACTTTCCCCGGATTATGATCGCCGAAACTTACATCACCTAAGGAGAAAGAGATAATCGTGATTCTTTCGCCTTTTTTTTCTCTTCTCTGGCGAATTAAAGCTGAAACAGCAGATCCAGCTCCTCTAGAAACTTTACCGCTGCCTGTTTTTTCAGGAAAACCGCCATCAACAATAGCTACTGAAAATCCTCCATTATCAACTAAGACTTGAGCTTCCTCGAGCGAACCAGCTTCACCAATAATCTGATGCCCATCAAACTCAAACCAGCGCCTTAAACCCTCTCTTACAAACCTACTATCCTCAATAAGAATAATTCTTTCTCTTTCTCCCATATTTTAAGGAAAATTTTATCATATTATAGGAAAAAATCAAGGCTTTAAATTCCCCGCAGTTTGGTGTTGGGGAAGTGACGACGGACGGCCAAGAGAATAGCCTGGAGTTGTTTTTCCGAATAAGGCTTGATTTTTTCGAATTCCTGATCCAGGCAGTTTTGGGGCACGAACTGCTGGAGAAACCAATTCCATTGTTTCATGGCTCGATTGTTCGATTGTTCAAAAGCTATTGCTTTTAATTGTCTGGCAAGTTTGACGAGATTGGCTTTATTGTGCAAAGTTGGCACCACTGTCGTGCGTAATTCTAGTTCAATGCCGCTGGCTAAAACCAATCGGAGTGATTTTTTAATCGTGGCCGCCGGAGTGACGCCAGCGGTGAACCGGCGATAGTCAGCAAAGTCACCCTTAATATCAATGCTGATCCGGTCAAGAAGCTTGGCACGAAGAAGGCTGGCGATCACTTTTGGCTGGCTGGCGTTGGTTTCAAGCATGGTGAGAAGACCGATTTGGCGGCAGGACTGGAGAAAACCAGCGAGGTCTTTCTGTAGAGTTGGTTCTCCACCTGTTATTATCACCGCATCCAGCCAATCGCGGCGCTCTTTTAAATCAGCCAGAATTTTTGCTTGATCAAAACGAGTTAATTTTTCCGGCGTTAAAACCAATTCCCGATTCTGGCAAAAGGGGCAGCGAAAATTACAGCCTGCCGTCCAAATCACCGCCACCACCATCCCGGGCCATTCATTTAAAGAAGTCGGCAGAAAGCCGCGGATATCCATTATTTGGTCCGGAAACTTTTTCTCATTTTGAATTCTGCTTGCTTGCCTTCATTCCACTGGCTGACTGGCCGGAGATAACCCACCACCCGAGAGTAGGTTTCGCAAAGAGCGCCACAGCGGGGACACTTCTTTTTTTCGCCTTTCAAATAACCATGTTCTGGGCAAATACTAAAAGTCGGCGTTAAAGAAACATAAGGTAAAGAAAAATTATTCACCACTTTTTTAATTAAAGCCTTAGCTTCCTGGCCGCTGGCCAGTTTTTCGCCTAAAAAGATGTGAAATACAGTATTATGAATAAAAACCAAAGTGTTTTTGCCAGCTAGATAATTATGGTTGTTTCTCGTCGTTAAATCGTAAAATTGATTATCTTTGACTTCGACCTTAGACATTTTCTTCACCCTCACTATGGGTAGATGACGCCTCTTTCTTTCTGAGAGAAGTTTCTTTATCTGGGAAATATTAACTGTGATATCCAGGCTGTCTTTAATAGCTGTCATTTGATAGGCAGGAATCCTTAAGCGATAAAGGTCGACCTCATTTTTGCGCTTGGCTTTTTTCTTTGACTTGCTAATCATTAAGCCTGCTTGGGAACAAACTGTTAAGATATCATCAGCTAGGTTAGGCGAAACAGTGTAATATTCAAAAGCACCGTCTCTTCTATCAATGTGGCCATCGCTGTCAATCAAGCCGGCAAGCAAAGAAAAAACATTTTCTTTATTAAGGTCTTTTTTTACTTTATTAGGGAGAGAAATCTGGTAAACCTTTTTTCCCTCCTTAAAGCCGTATTGAAAGAAAAAATCAATTACTGCTTGTTTGCTAGTCGCCACTTCTCTTAACGACCGCGATCTTCTGTCGTTTTTGATAATCTTGACTGTCGCGCTAAAGTGTTGTTGAAGAATCTTGCCTATTCTTGCCAAAGCCTTGGTTTGACTGCTGTGAAAGCGAATTCTATATTTCTTCAGATTATTACCGCCTCTGTTGTCAATGTATCGAGAGATACAGCCGTCGCCAATATAGAAACCAATCAACCAAGCCAAATCGTTATTCAGGCCAGTTTTTTTTTGAGGATAAAGATTGGTTGAATTTTGAAGAATATAGTCGCCTTTATTCAATTTATCAGCTCTCTTCTCAACTACTTTGTATTTGGACATTGATTGATATTGAAGTCGACATTTAGGTTGATAGCGAAGATGAACGGCAAAAGCTTTCACGTTCTTCACTTGCTGATGACAACCAGGACAAACATTGATTATCTTCCTCTTTTTTAAAATAAAAAACGGGTGCCAGTCAGAAGTAGTAATGTCTAAGCCTCTTTCGGCAATGATCCGAATTTTATTGTGTCGAGTAACATTAATTTTCATCGCCTCGATTATCTCATCCCATTCTGAAATTGTTTTTCTGGGATTATAACTTAAGGCCTTTACTGGCCTTAGGCTCTTAAAGTTCTTGACAATATCTTCTATCTTGAGCAATCCTTTGTTTGTTAAAACTTTATTGCCTTTTTCAATACAGCCGCCAGTATACTTACTTTGTAAATTATCCTGCAGTTTTAACGCCCGGAAAACATCGCCGTCAAAATCAACCGGCAGCTGACTGGAGTTGGTGTAAAAAGGAGCGGCGCCTTGTTTCACCTGTCTGTCGTTGGCGACAACAATGTCATCATATTTTTTCTTATCAATTCTCGCCAGACGGTAGCTGGTACCTTCAGCCGGTGTCGCCTCCAAATTATAAAGATTGCCTGTTTCTTGCTGATAACCCACTAAATTCTGCCGCATGTAATCTAAAACCTCTTCGGCGAATTGCCGACCGCCGGCGCTGCCAATGTCGGTTTTCATTAAATTCACCAAACCCTCATTCAGTCCGTTCAGGCCGATAGTGGAAAAATGGCCGCCCCAATAACTGCCCAGTCTTTCTTTATTGCCCCGTAAATAAAACTTGGAATAAGGATAAAGGCCGCGTTCGGTAAAGCGCTCCACCACTTTTCTTTTAATTTCCAAGGCATCTTTGGCCAAATTCATTATCCGGCCAACCCGATTAAGAAAAGACTGGCGCGATTTGGCCAGGTAGCCAATACGCCCCATATTAATGGTCACTACACCGACGGCACCGGTTAAAGCATTAGCGCCGAAAAGACCACCGCCTCTCTTAGTTAACTCATCAAGCCGAAGACGCAATCGACAACAGTTGTGAGTAATAATACCATTAGCCATTTGAAAGAGGTGTTTATCTCCCTCAATTTCAAAATCATAAACATATTGATGGTAATCAAGTCTTTCTATCTTGCTGATTTTGACTCCCCAGAAACGTTTGTATTCTTTAAAAATTGTTGAGGGAGCTGGTTTAAGAGATGAAAAATAGGGTTTCAGTTTTGAGTAGCTATTGGTGCTCATCCGCAAAACATAAGAGGTGAATTTCTTTTCTCCTTGAGTGTTTTTCTGGTTGGTTCTTTTGAAATAGCAAATGCCTAAGCTGGCAGAGAGATGGGCAACCATATCTCTTAACTTTCTATTGGTAGTGTGAAATTCCATATCTCTTTCGTAACCGTCGCCTTGGTAAATTCCAATTAAAACTCCCAGTCTAAAATCATGGCCCATGCCAAAAAGCTTGCTCGTCAATCTCTTTTCCCTTGCTCTCTGGCCTTTACAAAATCGCTTGACTAACTCAACAACTACCCGACTATCTATCCAAGCCTGGCTAGTCTGCCAACGAGGATCATTAGAGATTCTTACTGGAGCAACCAATCTTTCTTCAGCCACTTTTTTAACAAAACCAATTAACTGCTTTTCCTTTTGGTTAAAGGAAAAGTAAACACATCCTTTTTTAGTCGTACTGCCCTCGGCAATATAAAGACCAACAAAACGGCCTAATTCAAAATCGCCTAAACTTCCCTGATAGGCTTTTTTGGCAACAGGAATCTCTTCTCCTTTTTTTAAGAGACTGGCCTTTTTCATTATCAATTTTTCTTTTTCAATAACCATGGCCGGATGATCATCAGTCATTCTTAATGTTTCCCCGTTTTTTAAAATAATTTTGATAATTTTCCCTTTTTTGTTTCGCAGCCGATAAACCTTTTTTACCTTAAAAAATTGACCATTTAAAAGAAGAGAAATATTGCGCCGGCCGCTTGCCTGAAGATAGTTGCTCACTATTCTCTTGACTGTTGAATAACAAACCCTCGGGCTTCGATTTTCGTTTTTATAAAAAATTTTCTCTGTGGCAGGAAAGCACATCGAGCGAACATCGCTCGGCTTCATGTCCGAATTGACAAAATTCGCCCAATAAGGAATGCCGTATT
>CAZTEW010000038.1:0-1495 GCA_964612215.1 uncultured Gammaproteobacteria bacterium | reverse complement strand
AAATCAAAAGTCAAATTGGTAAAAGGACTTTGAAAACCGACCCGCGTCGGGACGTTCATGTTATAAAGAAACTCCTGAATTGACTGCTTGACCGCCGGATAATCTAGCTGGTCGTAGGCGATAAAAGGCGCCAATAAAGTGTCAAAATTAGAAAAAGCGTTGGCGCCTGCCGAATTACCACACCAACAAGCCTTCCCATTCCGTCTCACATAAAGAGTGTGGTTGGGAACTTCTAGACAATAAACCCTACCCTGATATTTTACTTTTTTAATACCAGAGTTTTTTGAAAGCTTAAAATATCTCGTTCGAGAGACTCCAACCACATGCCATTTAAACTGTCCTTTGTATTTTGGGTAAATATTAGCATTCCAACCTAATTTTAGAACTATTTCCTGCACATCATCGGCTAATTTTTCGCTTTTGCTATAATATTCAAAATTGCCCCCGCCTACATACCCGTCACCTTTCATCATCCATTCGAATAAAATCTTTAACTGTGACTTAGTCAGATTTTTAATTTCTTTGGGAATGAATTTATCTCCAGCCTTGCCAAATTTTTTTAAATATAAGAACAGCTGTTTATTGGCAATAACAAACTCTATTTTTTTTCCCTGCGTTTTTTTATTGAAGTTAAATGGCAATCTTTTAAGAATTTTTTCAAACTTTTCGGCGGTTTGACCTTGATTTTGGAAAATCCTCACCAAATATTCATGATAGTGTTTTTTCCTGCTCCTGTCAGTTCTTTTTCTTTGATAAGTTGAACCTTCGGCCAACCAAAAACCAAAAAACTTTAACCAATCATTCATAGGGATTTTTTTAAGTTTTATTTTGACAATCTCATATTTTCTGCCAAAAGCACGATATTGTTTAATTTCAATGCCTGGTAAAACAAAATATTTTTCTTTTTTCCCTTTCCATAAAGACTGCTTTGGTAGAAAATGGTTATTAATATCAAAATCTTTGGCTTTAACAATTTTTCGATGATATCTTGTTTTACATCCAGGGGAATACTGATCAATCACCATGTTATGATTAGGAGTGACCAATAAATCCAATTTTTTAGATTTAAAGTGGTAAAGTTCGTTTTTATTATCAAATTCAAAAAAATTAATTGGTTTTTGCAGTTCAATTTCATTTGTTCGATTATCCAGAGTAAAAACCTTATCTTTGGGGGCAAGCTCATAAAAATATTTCCAGCCAGCATCAGTCAAAACCTGAGTATCCGCCGAATAACATTCGCCCTGCATGGTGTAAAGAAAATTAACAATCTGGCCCAGGGCGACCCGGAAATGTTTGGCCGGCCGGCTTTGGATCTTGCCGGGGACACCTTTAAAGCCTTCAACTAACAAGTCATATAAGTCCCAGCCAACGCAATAGCTGCCCAAAAAACTTAAGTCATGAAGATGAAAGTCAGCGTCAATATGAGCTTGAGAAATCTTCGGCGGGTAAATTTCCTGAAGCCAATAACGGGCAACCACCGAAGAAGCAATGTGGT
>CAZTEW010000037.1:0-6842 GCA_964612215.1 uncultured Gammaproteobacteria bacterium | reverse complement strand
TAAACTCAAACCACAGCGAGTCATATACTGTTAATCTGGGAAATACTTTTAAGACTATTGACGGCGTTAATATTACTAATTACACTCTTGCTACCCATTCTGGTGTAATGCTTCTTAATCGCAATACCACAACGCCGACGCCCAGCCTAAAGGAAATCATTAGCCGCTACAGCCAGGCCAATGGTGCTGATCAAAACAGCGATCAGTTTGTTAATGGTCTTGATTTTGCGGTTTTTTGATAATGGAAAAAAAAATAATTTTTCTTATTTTTTGGTTTATTGCCGCCGCTCTTATCCAGCCCCAGCTTTGTTTGGCAGCCAGCCATCCTTATTTGCTATTAAACGCCACAGAAATTAGTCAACTCAAAACTAAGTTGCAACAGGAACCTTTTACCAGCGCTTTTAGCCATCTCACTGACGCCGCTGACTGGCAAAATGCTCTCTTGGGAGCTTCACTAAAATTTCTTCTTACCGGTAATAACGCCTATTATCAACAAGCGATTAGTTGGCTGAACAATGCTTTAGTTGATCCTGAACTTGATCCGGAGACCACTACGGCGAATACTTGGGATTACGGCGGCTGGGTGAGAACTTATGCCCTTGTTTATGACTGGCTTTATCCGAAGCTTGAGACCAGTAATCCTGTTGTTCTTGACAGTCTTCAGCAAGAACTGCAAAGATGGATCGAGAAGTTGGTCTCGGCGACCCCGGGCGGGCTTTATTTAGTCAGCGGCAATGGTGTTCCTGCCAGAACCAACGGCACGATTACGGCCTACGGCGGCTTGGGACTAGCCATTTTGGCGCTGGAAAATGAAGTTAGCTTCGACAGCCAATGGTTAACAAAAGTCAAGCAGAGAGTCAAAAATGACGCTTTTTCGCTGGCCGGACCGGCTGGAAATTATCAGGAAGGTTTTCATTATCAGGCGTTTGGCCTGCCCAAGGCCTTGACTTTTGCCGCCGCTTATCAAGAGTTAAAAGGCGAAGATTTGATTAGCGGCACCAGTTTGGAAAAATTAATTAATTGGTTTCTTTATTCCCAAACCTCTGCGGCTAAGCTTTTGACTTACGCTGATCCAAGCGGCAACAGGCGAACTGCTTTGCTGGCAGGAGAATATGTATATTTAATTAAGAAAAATCAGGACGAAGTCGGCAAATGGTTTTGGCATCAGGCCCATTCGGCCGGCTGGCAAAACAAACCGCCATTTTATGATGAATTTTATTATCCGGCTATTCTTCTTTGGTATCCGCAGAATCTGGCCAGCGCGCCGCCCGAGCAAAAAAATTACCCCCAGAGTTTCTTCTTTAAAGAGTCTTTGTCTTCAGAGCTGGGTAATCAACAGGCGGGTTTGGTGGTTCTCCGAAACGGCTTTGGCAGTGAGGCTTTGGTTTTTTCTTTGATCAACCGCTTTACTTATCAGACTCACCAGCACTATGATCCTTTAAGCTTTACTCTGGCTGCTTATGGCGAAGAATTAATTGTTGATTTGATGCCTCACAGTTATCAACAAGCAGATCGCGGCGCTAATCACGAGCATAATCTGGTAGCCATTGATTTACCGGACTGGGAAGCAATTAATGCCGGCGATAGCGCCACCGGATTGCCTTTTTATGGACGACACGCTTCTCAACTGGGATTCATGGAGAAGTTTTTTACCGATCCGGCTTTTGACTTTGCCAAAGCTGACGGCCGTTATCCTTATGCTGACATTTCTAAAAATAAATTTGGCGCTATTACTTCGGAGTACGCTCAAATCCCCCTGGAAGAAATCACGCCTATTCAAAAAGCGCTTCGTTCAATAATGTTCGTTAAAGATCCAGTTCATCCCTATTTGATTATCAACGATGATTTACAAAAAGACAATGATTTTCATGATTATTCCTGGTTGCTTCACACCAGCTTTACCAATATTAGCGGTCAGGGTAGAATCAATAATCCGCTGACGATCAATACTGGCCAACAGTCTTTAATGATTTATTTTTTTTCTCCTCAAGCTTTTTCCAGTCGGGTGGTTAATTATCTTAATCACCATCAGGTGATTGAGATAGAAAAAACCCAGTCCGTCAACGCCTACTTTTCTGCTTTATTATATCCGCAAAAACCCTCTCAGCCAGCGCCGATTATCAGCCAACAAATCGGTCAATTAATTGTCGGTGAAATTGTTTGGCCAGAGGCGATTGATTACTGTCTTTATAATCAACAGCCGGGTGTTGCCAGCGCTACCGGTCAGTTTACGACTGACAGCAGTCAGGCCTGGGTTCAATTTGTTGGCGATTTGCCTGAAAAATATTTTGCCGAAAATGTCAATTTGCTGAAAAAAGAAGGCGTTGATTTGATAAAAATCAATAGCGGCGAAGAAGTTGATGTTTTCTATAATGGCGCGGAAATTAAAATAGAAGGCGAGAATTTTGGCGGGGGTGTTTTTTTGGCGCCTAAGGCGAACAGTGTTCTGGTTAATGGCCAAGCCGCCAGTTTTTCTCGCAATGGCAATGATGTTTTCGTGGCTGGTGCTGACGTTACTCCACCGCCGAGCTTAAAGGAGATTATTTCCCGCTACAGCCAGGCCAATGGCGCTGATCAAAACAGAGACGGTTTGGTCAACGGGCTGGACTTTGGCGCTAGACTTTAATCCGGTAAGGCTTGCGGAGAGTGAGGCCGGATTTAAGCTTGGTGTCAATCACCAAGCGGGCGTTGCTGATGCCAGTGTGATAAGTCGCCACGCCAGCCGAGCTGGTGCCGAAAAGCAGTTCTCTTTCGCCGCCTGCTTCAGCCGAAGTAATCGTGCCGCCGCCAGCTTGGGTGCCTTGGCGGCTGTCATAAGTCAAAAGATAACTGACCGAGGTTATTTGACTGTTAAAACCAGAAAAGCTGACCAATAAAGCCCGTCTATCAGGCCGGAATTTAACTGAAGCCTTAACAGAGCTGCTGGCTTGCCTGGCAGGCGCGGCGCCGCTGCCGCTGTCCCGAGCCGGCCTTTTCTTCGCCGCCCAGGCCTCTGAAGGAAAACAACAATAGAGCAATGCAGCAATGAAACAATAGGTAAAAATTTTTTTCATATTTCCAGAATACTTTCTTATTGACAGTTTGTCAAGAATATAATATCGTGGGATAATGAGCCGGAAAACCTTACTGCTGATTCTTTTTTTAGCCTTAATTGTTGGCAGTTTAACTTTTGTTTTGGTGATACGACCGCGTCTGTCCAGTCCCAAAATAGAATCGGAGGTGAAATCAGAAACTACGGTTAATCTGACTGAATGGGTTGATCCGGCTGGTTTTAAGTTCAGCTATCCGGCAGGTTTAGTGCTTGATCCGCATCAAGAAGACCAGGAAAATTATGCTCACCTTGAACTGGTTTCCAGCAAAAACTCCGGCCGACTGATTATTTGGTCTCAGGCAACTGAAGACAGCGATTTGGAGGAGTGGGTGGCTAGTCAGCCGGAAGATATTCAGATTTTAGATACCGAACTGGCTGGCTTGCCGGCGAAAAAAATGGCCTTTGCTGAGCCTCAGAAACTAGTGGTCGCCGCGATAGATGTTGACGCTTTGGTTTTAATCGAGATGTATCCTGAATCTGCGGCGGCTTACTGGCAGAAGGTTTATGATCAAATCTTTGCCAGCTTTGAATTTATTCCCCTGGAAGGCGAGGCAGTCGAATCTGCTCCAGTTGCTCCACCTGCCGGCGGGCAGGTCATCGAAGAAGCCGAAGAAGTGATCGAATGATGAAAAAATGGCTTTTTTTGAGTCTTGTTTTCTTCTTTGTCCCTCGCCCAATCGCGGCCAATGATGGAGAATGGCAGCGTGATGAGATTGGTAGACGGGTAGTTTTCTTTCAACAAAGAAAAATTGGTCAGGCGATTGTTGAAAAAGATTTTATTAACTATCAATTTGATCAACAAACCGGCGAGTTGTTAAAGCAAATCAGGCGTTGGCGGCCCGGTTTGGCGGCTGAATTGCCGGCCTTGGCGGTTGACCAAGCCCAAGCCGAGGTCCAGGTTGAGGGCAAAGTGCTTTTTAGCAAGCTTTATTTGATTTCTCCGGATTCAGATGTTTTTCCTCTTGAGCCAGCGCCGGAAAATCCCTGCTGGGTAGTTAGGAGTCAGCGCGGCGAAGAAATATTGGTGACGATTATCGACGCTGTTACCGGCGAAAAGTTAGGCTATGGCATCCCGCCGCCGGCTGGCACCGCCAGCTCCAGTTTCACCGGGCCTTGCGATTGCGGTTATGGCTGTCAAATTATTTGGAGTACTTGGTATCAAAACGCCGCTCAATGGTTTGAATTAATGGGTTATTCGAGCGCCGCCGCGGCTTGTCCGGCTAAAGAAGCAATTCAACGCCAGCTGGAAAATCCCCAAACACAGCTCTTTTACGAGATCGCTCACGGCGACAGCCAAAGCTTTAGAAACAACTGCCAGGAGAGAATTTACAGCTCTGATTTTCGTGATTGGCTGAAGAACCGGGACAAGGTGAATTTTAGTTTTTTGGGCAACTGCGGAGCGATGTGCAATTCTGGTCCTGACACGATTGCTTATGAATTAAGAAAAGGTTCAGATGAAGACGCCGCGAGCATTGGCTACTGCGGCATGATGGAAGCCAAATGCGAACCCTGCATGGTTCATTCTTTTCTTTGGCAGAACGCTTTGTTTCAATATCTTTTTCAAGGCGATTCGGTTAAAGAGGCTTTTGAAAAAGCTCTGGCCGATTATCCAATGTGCGCCTCGACAGATTGTCTTCGCTTCGCCGGCGACACAGATTACCAATTGCCCTTATTAGTTTCACCTTTTAAAACTTTATTAGCTCACTACAGCGCCAGCGATGATCAACTTGATTTTAACAGCGATTGGCTAGTCAACAGCCTTGACTTCACTTCCCAATTTTGATATCCTATAGCCTGTTTGATGATCGGGCAAAAATTGATTACCATGGCAACGCTTGTCGTTGCTCTTCTGGGGCCGGTTCAGATATCGGAGGGGGAAATTTTGGCAGCCAAAACCATGGACTTAAACACCCGGGCAAGAGGGGAGAGGGTTAATCAAGTTTTTAAAGACAATATTCTGCTGGCGGTTGATAAATTCGGTGATGGCTTTGTTCTGGAACCAGGCGAGGTTTTTGCCTTTCATGAGCAGGTTCGGCCAGAATTTGCTGATCAGCCGCTGAAGACTGGTTTTACCCGCTACGAAGCCAGCGAAGGCTACCAAACCGCTTTAGGTTTGCCGGGCAATGGCGTTTGCCATCTGGCGACGCTGATGAATTGGGCCGCGTCAGACGCGGGTTTAGAAGTTTTGGCGCCGGTGAATCATGATTTTGCGCCAATTCCCGGCGCGCCCCGAGAATACGGCACTTCGATTCGCTATATGCCTGCCTCTTCGGCGGGCGCTAACAGCGCCAACCAGAATCTCTATATCAAAAACACCCTTGATCAACCGGTCCAATTTATTTTTGAAACTAGCGCTGACGAACTCAGTCTCCAGGTTCGAGAACTTGCGGCTGGCAAGTAAACAAGATTTCCCCCAATTTTTTAATTTCTTCTCCGTATCTTCCCCAATCTCCCTCTTTTTGGGCGCGGATGGCGGCTTCATACGCCTCGGCGGCCTGTTTGAGGAGATTTTCTTTACTCGTGCCTGCCTGTTCGGCAGACAGGTCGGCTGGTGTTGCCGAGGGAACTATTTCTCCACCGGTACCAAAAAGTCTTACGAGCCCTGCCTCCAATGTTTCCTCCATCGCGATCTTGTTTTCATAGGCGACGATCACGCGTTTAAGTTCAGGAATTTTTCCGGCATCGGCTTTGAGATAGAGCGGTCGCACATAGATGAGCGACTCTTCAATCGGAATAACCAAGAGAGGTCCTTGAATTACTTGAGAGCCGCGCTGATCCCATAAGGAGATCTGCCGACTGATTTCTGCGTCCTGGTTAATTCGGCTAATGACCTGTTTCGGCCCGAACACCAATTTGTCCTTGGGGAAGCGGTACACCACCAGTTTGCCATACTGCTCGTTGTCATTTCTGGCTACCATCCAGGCGGAAAGGTTGTCTTTAGCCCGCGGGGTAAACGGCAGCATCAGAATATATTCCTCGGTTTTTTCTCCCGGAAGCTTCATGATCATGTGGCGGGGTGTCATTGCGGGAACCTTAGCGTCAGCCTGTTGTTCTCCCTCTTGAACAATGGCTGGTATTTCCCACAGATCCTCTTTGTTGTAAAAGATTTGCGGATCATCCATGTGGTATGTGGTATAGACAGCGGTTTGAAGAGAAAAGATGTCCTCGGGATAGCGCAGATGAGGCACAAGGCTTTTGGGCATGTCGGAAAGCGGGCGGAAGGTTTTAGGGAAGATTTTAGCGTAGGTTTTGATAATCGGATCGTCCGCATCGGCTTGATAAAAATTTATTGTTCCGTCATACGCGTCTACCACTGCCTTGACTGAATTTCTGATGTAGTTTACTTTACCGCCGTTTAGAGGCAATGGTTGGGAATACGGGTATCTGTCGGTTGAAGTGTACGCGTCGAGAATCCAGTACAACTTACCGTCGGCAACGACGACATATGGATCGCGGTCGTATGTTAAAAACGGCGCCACTTTTGCCACTCTCTCTTTTACCTTCCGGTTGTAAAGAATACGGCTTTCACCGGTTATATCGCCAGATAAAAGCATTTTGAGTGAGCCAAAGCGTAACGCGTAGGAAAGACGTCGTAAAGGAGAGTTGATTTCCACTCCACCTTTTCCTGCATATGTGGTGTAAACATTCTCCTCTCCTTTGGGATAATCAAATTCTTTAGATTTGGTTTTGGTAATGACATAGTCGTTAAGAATCTCTCCGTAGTAAATTTCCGGCCTGGCAACAGAAAGTT
>CAZTEW010000036.1:0-7505 GCA_964612215.1 uncultured Gammaproteobacteria bacterium | reverse complement strand
ATCAATGTCAGTTTTTCATCACCGGCAATAAAGAAGATTTTCAAGTCAACCAAATCAAAATAAAACACGGACTCTTGATTTTAAATCCCCGCGAATTTCTGCAAAGCTTGTCAAGCTAAAAAGTTGTCCGCTCCCGATTGATGTCGCGCCTTTCCTCCTTGCCAAAGCGGCTGATTTATGTAGGCCATTACCGATGTGCCAGTAGAAGTCCACTTCGGAAGTGGCCAAGTGTCCAACCTATCACTGCCGGAGCCAGAGGGCAAGTCCGGTCAAGGGCGTGAAGAGAAATTCATAAATGGTGAAAGAACGCAGCAAGCCTTTGGTCAGAGTGTAATGCGAAAAAGGCCAGAACGGCTGGCGGCAGCCGTCAACCAGATAATCTAAAAAAATATGCAGGCCCCAGCTGGCAAGAATCACCGGCGCCTTTAAATAAAAAGCCAGCGGCGCAATCCAGATAAGTGAGATGGGCGCGTGAAGAAAGCTGTGCATCGGCAATTCTTTGGTAAAAAACTTTAAAAAATCGCCGTTAAGCCGGTATTTTTTGCGGAAAATTTTTAAATGATCCAAATCAATAAAAACGCCAAACAAAAAAGCCAAAAACCAATCCTTAAAGCTATGCAGATTCATTAAGTGACCCAAACCAATAGTAGCAATTGTGTGTGTAGTAACGAGCATGATGTTATTAATTCTCAATTTTCAATTCTCAATTCTCAATCCTTCGATTAACACTCAGGATTGTCCTGAGCGAAGTCGAACGGACAATTCTCAATGAATGATCAATGCTTTAATGTTCAATTGATCATTGGTTATTGATCATTGATCATTTTAATTACTGTATTCTATACAACTTCTTCACTTCTTGCAAGCTGGTCGTTTGCTCCGGGTTTTTGTCGTCGCGAAAGCGGATTAAACGGGGAAAACGCAGCGCGTAACCGGCTGAATGAAGCGGCGAACAGGTAATATTATCCGCCTCAATTTCGACCACTAGCTTCGGCCTCAACCAGACATCAGGCACTAGATTTTTATCCACCAAATATTCTTTTGGCTGCCTATTCACGGCTGACTTTTCACTGCTGACTTTTAACTCTCGCCATTGCTCATCAGATAGACCAGTGCCAACTTTGCTGACGGTTAAAAATTGGTCTTGGTAACGAATCCCCGCCAAAAAAGCGCCGAGGCCAAAACCAGTCCGCTTGCCTTTACCGAAATAATAACCCATCACCAGGCAATCTAGGGTGTCAGCCAGTCCTCCGCCCCGCTTGCCTTTCTTCTCGCTTTTGAATTTTACCCAGGTATAGCCCCGGCGGCCCGGATCATAAGCCGCCTGCCATTTTTTCAAAACCGCGCCCTCCAAGCCATTTTTTATTTGCTTTTCATGATAACTGCGAATCGCCGCACTATTATCAGCCATGATCTGCGGTGTCAATTTAATGGTTTGGTTCTGCGGTGATAAAATTTTTTCCAAAAGCCGGCGGCGCTGGCTGAAAGGCACGGCCAGTAAACTTTTACCATTATAGAAAAGCAGGTCAAAACAAAAAAAGCTCAGGGGAATTGTCGCCACCATCAATTGGATCTGGTGTTTGCGTTTGCGCTTAATGGTTTCCTGGAAAGGCAGCAACCTGCCGGTTCTGGGATCAATTCCCACTGCTTCGCCATCAAGGATGGCGCTTTTAGCTTTTACTTCCTGCCTAACGGCCTGGGCAATGTCTGGAAACATCTGCGTGACATTATCAAGATTGCGGGTGAAAATATTAATTTTCCCGCTTTTTAGGTGGATTTGCAGTCTCTGGCCATCATATTTAGGTTCCACCGCCACTTGACCCATTTTCTCCACCATTTCCTCTGCGTTTGGCAAACGCTGGCACAAGGCCGGAATAATCGGAGTGCCTAATTGAGCTTTTAAACTTTTTAAACTTTTTAAACCTTTAAACTTAATGAATGTCGCTATCTGGCCGACGTCCGCCCGAACATTGTAAGCCGACTCAATGTCCAGCCGCCGGCTTTTATCACCAGTCAACATCCAGGAAAGCGCGTCGAGAATGGTCATATCAGAAAAGCCCAAGCGCAATAAGCCGAGAGTAATCCGCACCACATATTTCGCCGAAAGCGGGTCAAGCTCGACCAATAACTGGCTCATTTTCTTAATCTTTCTTTCCACCGACCCCTCGCCCATCTCCTGAGCAATTCCTTGTAAGCGCTGATAGACTTCATCAATATTAAGTTTTAAGTTTTGAGATGTAGTTTTGAGATTTAAGTTTTGAGTTTTGAGTTTATAGACCGTATTCCCTAAATCACCTAACTTCTTAAACTGCTCCGCGATTGACACCTCGTCTTGTCGGCTAACTTGAGCCAAGGCCCGAATCATCATTTTCTGAGCGAGGTTAAATTCGATAGCCTTGAACTTCGGCCCTAAATTACCCAAAGCCAGATAACAAATTTTGTCGATTTCCTTTGGGCTGGCTTGCTGAAAAACTTCAGCCAAAATAGCTGTCATTTTATTCCGGGAAGTCGTTGATTCTAGCTTTTGGAAATAAGAAGCCAGCCGGCTGAATTTCATCAGGCTCCTTGTTGACGCAAGAAAAAGTAAGCAAAAATAACCACTGCCACAAAAAGAAGACCAAAAATGATACTCACCCAACCCGCGGCTTCTGATTTAATGATTTTGTTTAGGCCTTCACCAATCAGAGTTAAACCGAAAAGACTGGGTAAAATCAAGACCATGTATAAAAGCTGCGGATCTTGAGCGTTCACCCTTAAACTCTTAAACTTTTAAACTCTTAAACTTTCTTATTATACCCCAAAACTTCTTTCATTGCCACTGGCACCTGATCGCAAAGATCGCTGGCATTAAAATAAGGACCGACCCGTTGATAAAGTTGATTGCCTGCTAAACCATTCAAGAAAACGCCGGCCTGGGCCGCCAAAAACAAATCATTTTTGCAAGCTAAAGCCGCGATTAAACCAGCCAAAACATCACCACTGCCGCCTTTGGTCATCCCCTCGTTGCCAGTGGTATTGATGACACATTCCTCCGGCGAGCAAACATAATCAATCGGTCCTTTGAGGACGATGATACAGCCGTATTGCTTCGCCTGACGGCTCACTACATTGCTCAATTGCTCAATTGTTCGATTGTTAACAATTGAACCATGAAACAATTGAACCATGAATAATCTTTCAAATTCTTTCCTGTGCGGCGTGATAATCACTTGGCTTAAATTCTTTAACCAGTCCGCTTCCATCATCTGCAAACTGCCGGCATCAATCACCCATTTTTTGTCAGGAAAGCGGAAAAGCAATTTTTGAGTTAACTCTTTGGTGGCCGGCTCGCGTGTCAAGCCCGGACCGATGAGAACTGCGTTCGCTTCATTAATATATTCTCCGATTTTCTGCCGCGGCACGCAGATAAAATCAAAAATCTCGGTTTTTAATTTTGCCGCCAGCAGATTATTTTCCGGAACCGAAGAATAATAAACCATGTCCACAATCCGGGAAGCAATTTTTAAGGCCCAGAGCGAAGCGCCGTGAAACAACCGCGACCCGCCAATAATCGCCAGTTTGCCATTTTGGCCCTTATGCGAATCTTGCGGAGGCTGATACAAACCCTGCAAATCCGACCGCTTAATTTCCCTCATACCTTTATTTTATCACATTAACCCCCGACAAATTGTATCGGTCGTCAAATTTTGTCGGGAGTTAAAAAACTCGATATGAAGGAGCATCAATGATCTCTAGTAGCTCTTGAGTTTGTCCCTTGTCCTTTTCTCTTGTCTTTGCCTCGAAAGCAGGCGCCAATGACCGAGCCAATTCATTCCCACCATCCTCCCATTCTTTCTCCTTCAACAGCCTATATTATACCAGATCAAGCAAAATTTACTGTTTCTTCGGGAATAATTTTACTTCGGCTGCAGCTTGACTTCAGCTAGTTTGGTGTGGATCGAGGCGGGGCGTTGGAGCTGGCTTTGGATGATGGCGACAGAGTTGACAGGAATTTTATTCTCGAAATTAATCTCGCAATGTTGGCGGACTTTTTTGCCTAAATCCGCCAAAGCGCCTTTGCTTATCCCCTTTTTCACCCGGCCGATGGTCAAATGCGGCCGGAACGGCCGCTGGCTGAATTCAAATCCGGCGGCGCTTAATTCCTGGCTGATCTGCTTTTGCAACCGGGCTAGGCTCTGCAAATCGCCTTTCAGACCTAACCAAACAATCCTCGGCCGGACAAAATCCGGAAACGCCCCCAATCCTTTAACCCCAACCTCAAAAGGCTTAATTTCCCTAACCGCTAGTTTGATAACAACTTTTAACTTTTTCGGCCAGAGGCCGACCAGCCTTTGGCTGGGACTTTTTGCTTTTCCTAAGAAGGCTAAAGTCAAATGAATCTTCTCCACTTTTTCCCAGCGCACCGGCCAATGAAACTTTTCCCATTTTTTAACCAGCTTAGCCAACTCTTTTTGCGCCGGCGCTGGTAAATTAACGCTGATAAAAATTCTCACACTAGTTCTTCTTCTATTGCCAGCAAGCGATTATATTTAGCCAGCCGCTCCTTGGGACAAGGCCCGCCTAGCGGCGAGACAGGCGGGCCGGCTTTAATCTGGCCGCAGCCCGAAGCCACGGCCAAATCAGCAATAAAACTATCTTCGGTTTCGCCAGAGCGATGAGAAATCATCATTTTCAGACCCGCCTCGCTGGCAGTTTTCATTACCTTAATTGTCTCGGTTAAAGTACCAATTTGATTGGGCTTAATCAAAACCGCGTTGGTCGCCTTCAACTCAATTCCCCGCTGAACCCTAGCCAGATTGGTGGCGTACAAATCATCGCCGACTATCTGCAGCTGGCCGCCTAAACCGCGAGTAATTTCCGTAAAACCCTGCCAGTCGTCTTCGCTAAAAGGATCTTCCAAAGAAAAAAGGGGATATTTTTCCAGCCAGGATTGATATAAGCCGATCAGTTCTTCCCGGGTCAGCTGGCGGTTTTCTCTTCTGAATTCATAATTACCGTCAGTCAAAAGCTCGCTGGCGGCTATATCCAAAGCAATTAAAGCCCGGCCTTCCTGACCGGCTTTGACAATCACTTCGGCCAGTAAAGCTAGCGCCTTTTCATTACTCGTTACTGGTGCGATCAAGCCGCCCTCGTCGCCGAATTCCAGCGGCCACTGGTTCTCTTGGAAAAGCTCTTGCAGAGAAGCAAAAACTTTTTCTCCAATTGCCAGTCTTTCTTGAAAATTGGCGGCGCGAATTGGCACGACCATGATTTCTTGAATATCAATGCCCTTGTCTGGCGGACTGTGCCGGCCGCCGTTTAAAAGATTAAAAAAAGGTAGCGGCAATTTGGGCGTCGTCGAGAAAAATTGGCCTAAATATCGGTAAAGGGGCTGATTTTGGCTGGCAGCCGCGGCTCGGCAAACAGCCAAGGAAACGCTTAGAATCGCGTTGGCGCCCAGCTTGGATTTATTTTCCGTCCCGTCTAAATCAATCATCAGCCAGTCAAGCCGCTCTTGTTCATTAGCTGATTGGCCAATCAATTGCGGCGCGATAATTTCGTTGACATTTTTCATCGCCTCGCTCGCCGCTAAAGCCACCGCTTCATATTTACCCACCGAAGCGCCTGAAGGCACACTGGCTTCGCCGACTGAACCGTCATCAACAACCACCCGGCAGCTAACCGTCGACTCGCCCCTTGAATCCAAGATTTCTCCTGCCTCCACCCGCCTAATCTTCACTTTTCCAGTATAGCATAGAAAAACATGACAAAATTTGCCGATCGGCAAATTTTGTCATAATCTAATTTTCCTCATCTTTTCGAAAAACTCTTTTTTTACCAGCCCGGGTTCGGCGGTGGTCATGATCGTTTGCTGGCGGCCAAGCGTCGCCAAAACTCTCGCCCTGAATTTTTCGTCCAGTTCAGAGAAAATATCATCCAAAAGCAAAATCGGCCTGCCGGCCGGCAGGCGGGCCGCTCGAGCGCTCTCCTGCTCGATAAACTCCAGTTCAGCTAACTTCAAATTCAAAACCGCCAAACGCTGTTCGCTGCGGCTACCAAAAACAGCTAAGTTTCTGCCATTTTTTTCCAGCCAAAAATCATCCCGGTGCGGCCCGCTTAAAGTGATCCCCTGCTCGATTTCTTTGGTTAAATTTTGATCAAGGATAAATCGATTTTGCTGGTAAACAAAGCGCAAGCCTGACGGCCAAAAATGATTAATAAACCCCACCAACTCTGCCCTACTCTTGATAAGCAGCTCGCCATTCTGGACCAGTGACTGACTCCAAAAAAACAGATCGCTTTTCTTCGCCTCTCTCTCCCGAATCGCCAGCAAAAGCTTATTGCGGCGTTTTAAGGCCTTCTCATAATCGCGCAAAGCCCGGTGGTATTCCCAATTAATCTGCACCAGCAGTTCATCAAAAAACCGGCGCCGGCGGCTGGGCGAGCCAGTCACAATCCGAATATCTTCGGGTCGGAAAAGCACTGCCAGCAGTTGACCGACAAAGTCTTTTTTCTTTTTCTCGACAGCATTAACCCAGAAGTGTTTTTTGGAGGTTAAAAACAGGCGCAACTTGATGTTGTCATCCAGTTGAGCATTGATCATTGAGTGTTGAGCATTAAATTTAATTAAGTCTGTTATTTTCTCCGCCCGGAAAGAATCAGCGGTCGCCAGCAAATAAATCGCTTCTAAAATCGTGGTTTTGCCGGACGCGTTCGGGCCAAGAATTAAATTCATCCCCGACCCAAACTCAAACTCAGCTTTTTCAAAACAACGAAAATTCTCCAAAAAGAGCCTCTTAATCTTCATGGTTTAATATTATACAAAAAGGTGATATAATACCAATGAGGTGGAAGTTGAGCAAGGGCTTCGAGAATCATTACCGAAAATAATAAAAGTCAAAGGCATTACTTTAACAAAGGAAGAAATAATCTTTGCGGGCAAACCATTATCTGATACCCAAGGAAATCCCCGTTATGTTTGGCGCAGTGGCGACGGCCGGTATCTTTTTCAACCACCCGTAGAGCCCATTGATAATCCCAAAACATATCTGGTGCAAACTCCAGTTAGCCGCCAGCTTGTCTACGGCGGCGGAGCATTTAAGCATAATAAAACGCTTGTCATTGAGAAAAGTAATCCTGGAAAAGGTCGCTCCCGTTTTACTCTTCGAGAAATGGATCTAGACAACTCCCGAAGTTAACAAGATTCAAGCTTAATGTTTTTGGCACTCGGAACAAAAGCAGGTGCCGCGGCCGGCGAGCTTGATTTTTTTGATGGTCGCCGGACATTCCCGGCACTTTTTTCCTTCCCGGCCATAAACCAGAAAATGATCCTGATAACTGCCTTTCTGGCCTAAAGCGTCTAAATAGTGCTGGTCCGAAGCGCCGCGATATTTAATACCCGCTTTTAAAACTTTTTCTATTGCCTGATAAAGAGCGTTCACTGCCGACGACGCAATTTTGTTTGCCGGCTGCCGAGGATCAATTTTCGCCAAAAATAAAGCCTCGCTGGCATAAATATTGCCGAT
>CAZTEW010000035.1:5822-7534 GCA_964612215.1 uncultured Gammaproteobacteria bacterium | reverse complement strand
AGGCGGCCGAGCTAACACTTTAACAATTTTCTTTGAAAAAAGTTCGAATTTTTCCAAAAACGAGCACTGTTAATCGAAAAAAGTAAGAATTTGTCCTTCGTGAAGCTGGTAATTAAGACTAACCGGCTGGTTAGGGAAAAGCGCCTTTGGTCCGGAAATTTTGGCTTCTGCCAGATTTTGCGCCAGTTCGACTGAGATTTTTTCCGCTGCCTGAAGGACAGTGCTGCCCTTTTTAAGAACCAGCGGTTTCTTCAGATCCGGCTGGCCGCCCCTGGGCTTGAGATAAACTCTGATCAGGTTTAATTGCTGCCAAATTGCCTTTTTCAACTTCTCTAAGCCCAGGCCGTTTTTAGCGCTGATCAAAAAATGATCAGGAAATTGAGCCCGTAGCTTATCCGGATTTTTCATCAGATCGATTTTATTGATGGTCCAGACAATCGGCATCTCCGGGATGCGAGCCTCCGCGAGTTCTTTGCTGATAATTTGTTCCTGGTCGAGTTTTTGGCTGTCAATGATCACGACCAGCAGGTCGGCGATCCGGGCCGCTGCTAAGACTTGCCGGCCCTGACCTTTGCCCTTAGCCGCGCCGGTGATAATACCCGGCAAGTCCATAATTTGAATCAGGGCGCCCTGATATTGGAGAATTCCGGGAACCGGCTTAATAGTGGTGAAAGCATAGCCGGCGACTTTTGAAGAGGCCCGAGTGAGCTGGTTAATTAAGGTTGATTTGCCGGCTGAAGGAAAACCAAAAAGAATCACGGTGGCATCGCCTTGTTTTTTAATGTTAAAACCCTGGCCGCCACCGCTTTTGCGGCTGTTTTCCAGTTTGTTTTGGAGTTTAGCTAACCTGGCTCTTAAGCGGCCAATATGGTGTTCGGTCGCTTTGTGATAAGGTGTGGTGCGGATTTCTTCCTCAATTTGTAAAATTATTGCTTCTAAATCAGCCATAATTTCCATATTATATCTGTTTTTGCTAAAATATGAAGGTTGGTGGGTTGGCAGAGCGGTAATGCGGTCGCCTCGAAAGCGACTTCCGCTTTAGCGGAACAGGGGTTCGAATCCTCTACCCACCGCTTGCGACTATAGCTTGCTCTGAGCGAAGTCGAAGAGCGCCTGTAGCTTAACGGATAGAGCATCGGCCTCCGGAGCCGCTGATGCGAGTTCGATTCTCGCCAGGCGCACTAAAATAAATGCAAAAATTAAAATGCAAAATGCAAAATTAAAAAAACAGAATTTTAAGCGTGAATTCTCGGCCGGTTGCGTCGTCTTTAAAAAAATCATAATTCGTAATTCCAAACTCACGATTCGCTTTCTTCTCGGTAAACACTCTGGTTATCATAAATGGGTATTACCTAAAGGATTAATTGAAAAAGGAGAGAAAGGCTGGCAAACCGCGATTCGGGAAACTGAAGAAGAAATGGCAGTGAAAGCGCGTCCTATTTCCCGGAAGCCGATTCAGCAAATTCAGTATGTTTATTACGCTGATTTAAAAAATAACATCCATTCGCAGTCAATCAGAAGAGTGCAGAGATATCAGGAGCAGGGCGCTAGAAAAACCAAAGTTTTCAAGTCAGTCAACTTTTATTTAGCCGAATATGTCAGCGGCGATCCGCAAAATCATGGCTGGGAAATGAGCGAGGCCAGCTGGTTTTCCTTCAAAGAAGCCCATCAAAAATTGGCCTTCCCTGGCGAACGCGAGGCTTTAAAGCAAG
>CAZTEW010000035.1:0-5722 GCA_964612215.1 uncultured Gammaproteobacteria bacterium | reverse complement strand
AAAGAAGCCCATCAAAAATTGGCCTTCCCTGGCGAACGCGAGGCTTTAAAGCAAGGGTGGAAAATGATTAAAAAAAGAAAAAAAAGAGCCAATGTTGGTGCTTGGTTGTTGTCCTTGGCTCAAGAGGCCGAAAAGTTAAAAATCAAAGGACCCAAGGATTTGTCTTTGACAATTGATAGCCACCTTTATTAATAAATAACAGATGAAGCTCTTTATTGACAGCAATTTCTTCTGCGCTCTTTACAACCCAGCTGATTCTCAACACCAAAAAGCACTAAAAATAGCGGGAATTTTAAGAAAGAAAACCCCACTTATTTTTATTTCTAATTTTATTTTTTTAGAAGTAGTGACGATTATTTCGCAAAGAATAGGTAGACAAGCTGCAGTTCAAATTGGCGGCCATTTAATGGATGAAAATAAGGTCAAGATGATTAATATTAATCCTCAACTAAATAGACAAGCCTGGGAGTTTTTCCAGCAGATTGAGAGTAAGAATATGAGTTTTGTGGATGTTTCTATTCCTGTAGTTCTTTCAGCGGAAGGGATTAAAAATCTTTTAACTTTTGACGCTGATCATTTCAAAATTCTTCAGCGCTATTTTCCTTTTCAATTTTTCCCGCTGAACGCGCCGCTTTAAAGCAGGCTCAGAAAATGCTACAATCTTCTTGATTTGGAGGAGTCGGATAGTGGCCTATTCCGTTCGCTTGGAAAGCGAATGAGCGCAAGCTCACGTGGGTTCGAATCCCACCTCCTCCGCCAGTTAGGAAAAGAATAAAAACGAAACAATGTCCATAATTGAAGAAATTTTGCAAGCAAAAATAAACAAGTTTGTTTCTAGCGAAATAAAGCCGAAAGAAAAGCAGACAAATGAAAAATAAAAATGGTATCATTAAAACAAAACATGCCTAAGCAAACCATCAAATCAACCGGCTGTTGTGAGCCATTTAATCCGGAACCGTGGCAGGACAAAAGAATTGTCTGGAAAGATAAAATTTTTGTCAAAGACCAGGTCAAGAGCTTTTTCCATATTCCGCTGGACATGGGCAAGAAAATCATCAAAAACATGGGGCTGATTGAAAAAGCCAGCGCTAAGGCCTACGGCAAGAATTATGTCGTTCTTTTTGCGCAGATTAACTAGGTAGCCTTAAGAAAAGAGGTGAAAAGATGAAAGGATACGTCGCTAATATTGAAAAAGACGTCCTGGCGAATGAAAATTTCCGCAAAGTCCTTTATACAGGCAAATACAGCCAGTTGGTTTTGATGACTCTTCAGCCGCAAGAGGAAATCGGCGAAGAAGTTCATGATAACGTTGACCAGTTTTTCCGGATTGAAGCCGGGAGCGGGCTGGCAATTTTGGACGGAGTCGAACATCAGATTGCTGACGGCTCAGCGATCGTGATTCCGGCTGGTACGAAGCATAACATCATCAATTCTTCCGCTACCGAGAAAATGAAGCTTTATACCATTTATTCGCCAGCAGAGCATCGCGATCAGGTGATGCATGCCACCAAAGCCGCGGCTGTAGCTGACCACGAGCATTTTGACGGCAAAACCACTGAATGATGATTTGATTAGCTTTAGTTAGCGATTGTTTCCAGGCTCGAAGCAATGTTATAATTAAGGGATGGATCAGGTTGAGGAGGTGAGGAATAAGACAGATATTGTCGAGCTGATTGGCAAACAGGTGGCTTTGAAAAAATCCGGCCGCAGTTTAAAGGGACTTTGTCCTTTTCACTCCGAGACTCAGCCTTCATTTTTCGTTTCGCCGGAACTCCAGATTTATAAATGTTTTGGGTGCGGCGCCGGCGGGAATGTCTTTAATTTTTTAATGGCGACCGAAGGGATGACTTTTGGCGAGGCTCTGCGCTTTCTGGCGGATAAGGCCGGCATTAAGCTGCAGCGTTATCAGCCGACCGGTGAAGAAAAACAGCGCGACTTGCTTCTGGAAATCAACCACCTGTCCAGCGAGTATTACCATTATTTATTAATTACCCACCCTGTTGGTCAGCCCGCCCGTGATTATTTAAAAAAGAGAAAAATTACCGGTTCTTCCATCAAGCTGTTTAAACTGGGCTACGCGCCCGGGATGTGGGATGGCTTGATTAAATTTTTAGTGGATAAAAAGAAATATCGAATTCAAGATCTGGAAAAAGCCGGTTTAGTTTTAAAGAAAACCAGATATTACGATCGTTTTCGGGAAAGAATTATTTTTCCTCTTTTTGATCACCGCGCTAATGTCTGCGGCTTTTCCGGCCGGGTGATCGTTGATCAGGATGATTCGCCGAAATACATCAACACTCCGGAAACACCGCTTTATCATAAAAGCAACTTCCTTTACGGTCTGGAAACCACGAAAAACTTCATTAAGAAAGAAAATCTGGCGATTCTGTTTGAAGGCGAAACTGACGTCATCTCTTCTTATCAGGCCGGCGTGAAGAATGTGGCGGCTATTAAAGGCAGCGCCTTAACGCAAGAGCAGGTGCGGTTGCTGGGCCGTTTTTGCGAAAATATCGCCTTAGCTTTTGATGTTGATTTGGCCGGTGATGCCGCGGCTAAAAGAGGTATCGAAATCGCCGAGAGCGAAGGTTTAAATATTCGAATGATTAAACCGCTGGCCGGCAAGGACGCTGACGAATGCATCAGAAATTCAGCTCAGCTCTGGCGGGATTCAGTCAAGAAATCAATGCCGGTTTGGGATTTTTACCTGGAGTCGGCTTTTCAGAAGTACGGCAGTGGAACCGCCGAAAGCAAGAAGAAAGTTGGTCAGGCAGTCATCCCCTTTTTTGCCAGAATCAGCAACGAAATTGTCAAGGCGCATTATGTGAAGGTTCTGGCCCGAAGATTAGCGGTTGACGAAGAAGCGGTGGTGAAGGAGATGGAGAAAACCGCCAAACAGGCAGTTTTGGGGCAGAGGTCGCCTCTTCGGCGGCCGGCAGCTGAGGCTAAAATTAGTGCGGTCCCCAAAACCCGCCGGGAGATTTTAGAAGAATATTTACTGGCCCTGATTCTGCAAAAACAATCAATGTCGAAAATTACTGTCCGCATTCAAGCCCCGGTTTTGAAAAAAATTTGGCAACGCTTGGAGGAAAAAAAGACTAAGTTTTCCATGGAAAATTTTTACCGGCGGCTGCCGTCTGAATTAAGAGAAGCCGCCAGTCAGCTCTACCTGCAGGATTTGGGGAAAGTTGATTTTCAACTGGAGATAAAAAAGACCATTCAGGAAGTTGCCAAGATTGACCTGCGGGAAAAATTAAAGGCCTTGGCCAAAAAAGGCAATTTAGAGCGGTTCAATAGATTGGCTAAAAAATTAAAAGCACTTGAGGTAAAATAGAGCTGTCATGAAAAAGACCAAGTTGGAAGAATTAATCAGCAAAGGTCAAAAACAAGGCTTTTTAACCCAGGACGAAATTCTGCAGCACTTTCCCGATGCTGAAGAACGATTGGGGGAAGTGGATGATCTTTTTGACCAGCTTTTAAAGCTGAACATTGATGTTTTTGAAACCATTACTGAAGAAGATATTGCCGAAGATGAACGAGCCACGAAAGAACTGGAAAAGGAATTAAAAAAACTTTCTACTTCGAAAGCGATTACTGATCCGGTGCGGATGTATCTCAAAGAAATCGGCCGGACACCGCTTTTAACCAAAGAAGAAGAAATTTCCTTGGCCAAAAAGATTGAAAAGAGAGACGCGAAGGCCAAAACCAGGCTGACGCAAAGTAATCTGCGGTTGGTGGTTTCCATTGCCAAGAAATACATGAACCGCGGCCTTTCGTTTTTGGACTTAATTCAAGAGGGCAATAAAGGCTTAATCCGGGCCGTGGAAAAATATGACTGGCGCAAAGGCTATAAATTCAGCACTTATGCCACTTGGTGGATTCGACAGGGCGTTACCCGGGCGATTGCCGACCAGGCGCGGACAATCAGAATTCCGGTGCACATGATTGAAACCATCAATAAAATGCTGCGGGTCAACCGCCAGCTGGCTCAGGAATTGGGTCGGGAGCCGGCGCCGGAGGAAATCGCTAAAGAAATGCAGTTGGAAACCAACAAGATCCGCTATATCCTGAAGATTGCCCAGAAAACCGCTTCTTTAGAAAAACCCATCGGCAAAGACGAAGATTCCTACCTGGGTGATTTTATTGAAGATAAAGACCAGCCGTCGCCTTATGATTTGACTTCTAAAGGGCTTTTGAAACAAGACATCGAAGACATTCTCAATACTCTCTCCGAAAGAGAAGCCAATGTTTTACGGATGCGCTTTGGCTTGTTAGGTGAAAAAACATCCACCCTGGAGGAAGTCGGTAAGAGATTCGGGGTGACCCGCGAGCGCATCCGCCAGATCGAAGCCAAAGCATTACGTAAGCTAAAGCACCCGTCGAGAAGAAAAAAGCTGCAAGATTACTTGGAGTAAATTAATCCCTGGTAATCAATTTGCCGGTAGCTTCGTTCCAGCATTCAGGCGCCATGGTTGCCGGAAAATTATGGGGGTCAACGGCCGAACAAGGAATGGTGCCGTTGCCGTCAAAAACAATCAGCCAATCATCAGTTTTTTTATAAGCCAGCCACATTGCTCCGCCCATTTCGCCGGTGAATCGGACACTGCCACTGGCATGAGTACCGGTATTTTTACTAATGGTCACTTCAACTTCGTCAAGAGGTTTGCTGTATTTTTCCGCAAAAGCCTCTTTAATTTTTTCGCGGTCTGATTTTTGTTTTCCAGTAGGGGTGCTGGTGATGCTGGTGGGTTCAGCGGCTAATTCTGGTGTGGCTGTTTCAGCCAAAGGCTGATCGGCCTCTGGCCGAGGGCTCGGCGTCGGTAATGTTTCTACTGGTTGGCTTGATCGAGATTGGCCTAAGCGGAAGGCTGAAACCGCCACGCCGCCCACAATCGCCATGCCGATAATGATTAAGAGAATCGTTAAAGCCGGGCCTTGTTTTTTTGAAGTTGTCACCGGAGCCTTCTCTTCATTTTCCATAGGCCTAATTATATCATACCCTTGCAAGGTGAGCTTAAATAGAATATAATTTTGTTGATCTTTGACATTCCGCGGTAGCTCCCGCCCGCCATCGCAAGCATAAGCTTGCTTAGGCGTTGCGGGCAGGCAATGGTAGAATAAAAAGATGTTTTATACATATATTTTAGAAAGCCGAAGAGACAGTAAGTTATATATTGGCTGGACGAATGATTTAAGGGAAAGAATAAAAGAACATAATCAAGGAAAAGTTTTGGCAACAAAAAGCAGAAGGCCATTAAAGTTAATTTATTATGAAGCTTGTTTAAACAAGCAAAAGGCGATTAAAAGAGAAAAGTATTTTAAAACAGGTTTTGGGAGAAGGTTTTTGAAAAATAGGATTTGACATTCCGCGGTAGCTCAATGGTAGAGTAGCCGGCTGTCAAGATAGGCAGCCCCTGATGGAAACGTCAGGATGGAAAGCGGGTGAATTCAGGGAAATCTAACCCTCGATCTAGCTCGAGGTATGATAATCCTGAGCCAAGTCCGCCAGTTGGCGGAAAGGTGCAGAGACTAGGTGATTACACCGTTAAGCGCCCGCTGCCTAAACTTCGATATAATGTCGAAGCAAGGCAATGAGATAGTCCACGCCTCGATGAAAATAGAGGGTAAGTGTAACCGGTTGGTTACTGGTTCGAATCCAGTCCGCGGAGCTGATGCTTCCTTATTATAACCTGATGATTTGCCTCTAATATGGCGAAAATCGGTG
>CAZTEW010000034.1:0-7889 GCA_964612215.1 uncultured Gammaproteobacteria bacterium | reverse complement strand
TGGTGGGTGTAGCTCAGTAGTTAGAGCGACTGCCTGTGGAGCAGTAGGCCGGGGGTGCGATTCCCCTCACTCACCCATATTTCTCTGATTTTCTAGTGAACTTATCTGATAAAATATAAGCTATGGGTAAATTTAAAGAAGCCGAAGGACAGAGGGTTATTACCATTTGTAATGCGACGCTTGTCTGGAGGAACCAAAGTGAACCTCCGAACACCAGTTTTGTTTATGTCTCTGATGGTAGCAAAGAGCATTGGACACAAGCAGGGTTGGATAGATTAGCAAGCTTTTTAATAAGGAGAGCTTTTCTCTTTAATCATGAGGGGAAAGAGGCAGAGATGAATTATGTAGCACCAAGAGGGACAGACCTTATATGTCTCGATGGATATTTTGGCCGAGCACCTATTCCCGCTGAAGTCTATCAATATTCTAATTTTAATCCAGGCCAAATAGAAGAACTAGAAACCCACCTGGCCGAGTTGAAGAATCGAGGATAACCCTAATTTCGTCCACCTCTTCTTACAGAATAATCATAATAATTCCGGGTATCGCCCCCACAAAGAATTAGCATTCGGCTTTTCAGAACTATCCGCTCACGCCTCGTGCTGCGATTCAGCGGGGCGCAGCGCTAGGGGACCCAGCTCCCAAAACGGTTCGAGCTCAAGAAGGTTGCTGACTTTCAATGAAAATGAACTGCCCAGGATTTTTGGCAAAAATCACCGCGAGCGCCATCTAGAGAACATTCTTCTGCAGTACAAAAAGGATAAAGACAAGGCTTTTTTTGGGAATCGCTGATTTCACAAAGGCCTGTTTCAGGAACCACAACATGATTCATCAGGCCAGGATGGAGTGCAGCTTCCATCTTTGCTTTCTCTAGAGTCAAACGCCAAACACAAACAGATTGCTCCCTGTCCAGGCAAAACGTCATTACTCATATTTTACCACCTAGCGTCAAATAAGGTATAATAATGATAATAATATAGCTATAAGCGCCAGTAGCTCAGCGGACTAGAGCATCTGTCTTCGGAACAGAGGGTCGGGGGTTCAAATCCCTCCTGGCGCACCCTTCGACTTCGCTCAGGGTAAACCCTTGACAAGCTGCTTTTTTTATGCGAGGATGATTGGGCAATGCGGCGCCTGCTCGTTTTGTTTTTTTGGCTCCCTTTAGCCTTACTGACCCTGGGTTTGAGTCTTTACGCTTACGCAGAGGTTTCCCAAACTAAAAAGCTGGCGACGCTGGTCAAGGGCGAATTTACCAGCTGGGCGGAAAATCCTTATCAAATGTATTCGGCTCTGCCGAAGAGCGTCGGCCGCATCAGCACTGCCATTAAAACCGGTGACGCCCGGCCGGAAATCCTTTGCCAATACCTAGAAAAATACCAATCGCCGATGACGCCTTACTGTCAACAGCTCTTCGCTGCTGGGGAAAAGTACGGCCTGGACTATCGCTTGCTGACTGCCATTGCCATGTGCGAGTCAAATCTCTGCAAAAAATCACCTGAAGGTTCTTTTAACTGCTGGGGCTTTGAAAACGGCGAAACCCGGTTTTTATCCTGGGAACAGGCTTTTGAACAGGTGGCTAAAACCCTGAAAGAAGGCTATGTTGACCAGGGTCTGGAGACCCCCGAAGAAATTATGCCTAAATATGCCCCGCCTTCAGTAGAAAAAGGCGGCCCCTGGGCCAAATGCGTCAATCAGTTCTTAACAGAACTGCAATGACTTGACAAAACTATGGGTTTATGATATAAAGCAACTTAGATCCCGAAGTATGCCATAATTGGCTTACTTTGGGGTTTTTTATGGGATAATATTTGCTCTAAAAACCTGGTTTTGCTAGAATAGGATTAGTCGTCGCGGTGGCGGAATTGGCAGACGCATACGGCTTAGAACCGTATTCCTTAGGGAGTGAGAGTTCAAGTCTCTCCCGCGACACCTGTTAATGAAAAAGAAAAAAATATTTTTGCTCATTGCCTTTTTCGTCGTGGCGATCAGCGCCGGATTTTGGTGGCGGGGGAGAGGTGAAAAAGCCGAACTGAAAACAACCGCCGTTGAAAAAAAAGATTTGCTGAAAACCGTTTCTTCTTCCGGCAAGATTAAATCTGAAAAAGAAGTGACTTTAAAATTTCAGACCTCAGGCAAATTAGCCTGGGTAGGGGTAAAGGAGGGCGACCGGGTCAAACAATGGCAGGCAATTGCTTCTCTTGATCAACGCGAACTTCAAAAAAACCTGGAAAAAGAACTGATTGACTATCTTAACCAGCGCTGGAACTTTAGCGAAGACCGGGACACTTATGACATTACCTCTGATAACCTTGACGTCTATACTCTTTCTGATGCCGCTCGGCGCGTTTTGGAAAAAGCCCAGTTTGACTTAAATCGAGATGTTTTAGATGTGGAGATCGCTAATATCAGTCTGAAGCTGGCGACGCTGGTGAGTCCGATTGACGGCGTTGTTACTCGGGTTGACACGCCGGTCAGCGGCGTTAATATCACCCCGGCCACGGCTGAGTTTGTCATCGCTGATCCCAGCGCGGTCTTTTTTGAAGCGACGGTAGATGAAGCCGATATTAGCCAAATCCAAGAAGGCCAAAAAGCAATTCTGGTTCTTGACGCCTACCTTGACCGGGAAATTAGCGCTGAGGTGCAACAAATCAGCTTTCAGGCCAAAACCAGCGGCGGCGGCGCTACGGTTTTTCCGGTGAAAATCGGCTTACCCAATAATGACCAGCTCCAATTTCGCTTAGGCATGAACGGTGATGCGGAAATTATCTTGGCAGATAAAAAAGAAGTTTTGGTGGTACCAAACTGCTGTTTGCTGAAGGAAAATCAAAAAACCTATGTTTTTGTGGTCCGCAACTGGGTTTTGGAAAAAAGAAAGGTGGAAATCGGCCTGAGCACTGACACCGAAGCGGAAATCATCAGCGGCCTGGAGACAGATGAAGAGATTGTCGTCGAAAAACTGAAAACCCTCAAAGATGGCCAAAAAATCAAATAAGCCCCTGTTGCAGTTGGTTAATGTTTCTAAAATCTACCAAATGGACGGCGTTTCGGTAAAAGCGGTAGACAATGTTTCTCTGGAAATTAAAAAAGGCGAATTTGTCAGTTTAATGGGACCTTCCGGCAGCGGCAAATCAACCTTGATGCATCTCATGGGCTGCTTGGATCTAGCCACTCAAGGAAAAATTATTCTTGAGGGTCAGGATATCTCCAAAATGAGCGAGGTAGAGCTGGCGCAAATCCGCAACCAAAAAATCGGCTTTGTTTTTCAGACCTTTAATCTTTTACCCCGCACCGCGGCTCTGACCAATGTCGAACTGCCGCTGATTTATACCCGAATCGATAATCGTCAAGAAGAAAGAAGGCGCGCCAAAAAGCTTTTAACCAAGCTCGGGCTGGCGGCCAGGTTTAATCATTTTCCTTCCCAACTCTCCGGCGGCGAACAGCAGCGGGTGGCGATTGCCAGAGCTTTAATCAACCAGCCGGCCATCATTTTTGCCGATGAACCAACCGGCAATCTCGATTCAAAATCCGGCCGGGAAGTGATGAAAATTTTTCAAAATCTCCACCGGGAAGGGCACACTTTGGTTTTGGTCACTCACGAAAAAGCCCTGGCTGATTTTGCCGAAAGAATCGTTAAAATCAAAGACGGAAAAATCATCTGATGAATCTCTGGGAAACCATCAAGCTGGCGCTGACCGCGCTTTTGGCCAACAAAATGCGGGCTTTTCTGACCATGCTGGGCGTCATTATCGGCGTTGCCTCAGTCATTCTTTTGGTGGCCATCGGCAACGGCCTGAAAAGCTATATCACCGAACAGCTGGAAAGTCTGGGCGCGGACGCGCTCTTTGTGATTCCCGGAGAATTAAGCGTCGGCTCTGAAGGCGAAGGCGGCGGCGTCCCGGGCGCCGGCATGGCCGCTTCTAAATTCACCTTTGACCACCTTCAGGATTTAAAAAGGAATGCCACCACCATTAAAGCCATTATGGCCTATACGGAAAATAACGGCACGATGAAATATCAGGCTAAAACCCATGTCACCCAGGTTTCCGGCGTCGGTCCGGAATATCCAGAGATCCGCAACCAGCCAGTCAGTCAGGGCTCTTTTTTTACGGCCGCTCAATATAATACTGCCAGAAAAGTGGCGGTTCTCGGCACCACTGTGGCCGAAGAACTTTTCGGCGACGAGGATCCGGTTGCCAAGAAAATCACTATCTCTGGACAGTCTTATATCGTCTTAGGCATTTTGGAGGAAAAAGGTTCTTTTGGCCAGATTGATATGGATAATCTTGTCTATATCCCCGCGACCACGGCCATGCGCCAGTTTGACATGGAAAACATTCAGTCTTTCTGGGTTCAGTCTCAAGGCGCCGAAAGCGTACCGACCACCAAGAGAGAAATCGAAGAAATTCTTTTGCGCAGCCTGGAGGATGATGAGTTTTCGGTGATGGAAACCAAAAATATTCTCAAGGCCATCACCCGAATTCTCGGGACTTTAACCGCGGCCTTGGTCGGCATTGCCGCCATTTCTTTAGTCGTCGGCGGCATCGGCATTATGAACATCATGCTGGTTTCGGTGACCGAAAGAACCCGGGAAATCGGTCTGAGAAAAGCCGTCGGCGCCACACCTCGGGCAATCTTGACTCAGTTTCTCATTGAAGCAATCATTCTTTCTTTCTTGGGCGGAACTGTGGGCATTGCCATCGGCGCTGGCGCGGCTTTGATTTTAAATCGCTTTTTCACGACTTTGGTCACTTTTTGGGCAGTCGCTCTGGCTTTCGGCGTTTCCGCTCTGGTCGGCGTGGTTTTCGGCGTGGCGCCGGCGGCTAAAGCCGCTAGACTTAACCCGATTGATGCGCTAAGATATGAGTAAAACAAATTAAAAATTAAAAATTAAAAATTAAAAATTATTGCCATGATTAATTTAAAACACTGGCTGGCGAGGATGACTTTCGTCACGCTGATGGCCGTGGCAATTTTTTTTGTTACTCAAACTTCTTTGACTAATGTTTTTGCCCAGGAGTTTGATTTTGATCAAGCTTATCAAGATTATCAATACACCTATCAGCAATATCAACAGGCTCATCAAGAATATTTAACCAGCCGCGATCAATATTTAACCTATCAGACTTTGACTGCCAAAACCGCGGCCCTGACCAAAACCCGGGAGATGCTGGAGAAAAGAGACCAGGCTTTAGAGACTTATCTGACCAGCCTCAGGCTGAAACTAGCCGAAACCACCAGCGTCATCGGTTATCAGACTAATCTCCTTTATCTTCAACTGGATAAAGAAATCTTTTTTCTCCAAGGCCATCGGGGCTCACTGCCATCAGCCGGCACGCTGGAAGACTTGCTGTCTCTTTCAGCTCAACTTGAAGAAAAATATCCGCAAACAGAAACTTTGGCTTTCCGCAGCCTGGCAGACATTCTTTTAAACAAAGAAGCCTCCTTAGAAAAGGAAATCAAAGCCCTCATGACTGACTTAAAAACGAAAATTCAAACCATTAAAGCAGAAAATGAGGCTGAATCTTTGCTTTGGGAAAGGTGGCTTTTGGCAACGGAAAATAAAATGAATCGGGCGGCGGAAAAGCAAAAAGAAGCCGGGGCGCTGGCGCAAAATTTTGATCCCAAAAAAGACGTCAGCCAGCAGTTTAACCAGGCGCAGATGCTGATCAAGGAAAGCCACCAATATTTTAAAGAAGCGGTTTTCTCTTTAGAAGAAATCATCCGGGAAATCAAAAATGACTAAGAAATATTTATTGATTATCTTAGGACTGATGCTTTTTTTCGCGGTGGCTTTTATTTATCTGGACCGATCCAGTCGGATTGGCCAGGAAAATCAAGCCGAAGCGCCGCTGGCAACAGCCACCCCAGTTCTCTGGGAAGAAGCTTCGACATCGGCTTATGCCACTGACAGCGCTGTCTTAAAAATCGAAGCCGACCTCTGGCTGGTCAAAGAAAAACTTGATAAAGTTGACTTGGATGAATCCGGGCTCATGCCGCCAGCCCTTGATTTGCAAATCAAGTATTGATATGGACAGCTATGTCCCTTTAGCAGAAAAAGTTAGACCCAAAAAATTAGCTGACTTTGTCGGCCAGGAACATTTAGTTGGCAAAAACGGTCTCTTGCGCAAACTGATTGAAGCTGATCAGTTAGTTTCTTTAATCTTCTGGGGGCCGCCGGGCTGCGGCAAAACCACTTTAGCCAGAATTATCGCCAGCCAAACCCAATCCCATTTTATTTCTTTTTCCGCAGTCAACGCCGGCGTGGCCGAGATTAAAAAAGTGGCTGTTCAGGCTAAAGAAAGACAGCAGGCTTATCGCCAGCGAACCATTCTGTTTTTGGATGAAATTCACCGCTTTCATAAGGGCCAGCAGGCAATTTTCCTGCCTTATGTCGAAGACGGCAGTCTCATTCTGATTGCCACGACCACGGAAAACCCGTCTTTTGAAGTAATTGGACCGCTGCTGTCCCGTTCCCGGGTTTTAGTTCTGAATCTACTGAATGAAAAGCAAATCAACCAAATCATTAACCGCGGCCTGAGGGCCTTGAAATTAAAAATCGATCCTCGGGCCAGAAAATTTTTAGCGGTCAGCAGTAACGGCGACGCCAGAGTCAGCCTCAACACCATTGAAATTGCTCACAGCCTGGCGCCTCAGAAAAAAAAGATCGACCTGAAGCTGGTTGAACAATCTCTGCAGCGGCGATTTTTAAGACATGATCAAGCCGGCGAAGAGCACTATAATCTTATCTCGGCGCTGATTAAATCCATGCGGGCTTCAAATCCTGATGCCAGCCTTTATTACCTGGCCCGCCTGGTCGAGGCGGGCGAAGACCCGCTTTTCATCAGCCGCCGTTTGGTCGTCTTTGCCAGCGAAGATATTGGTCTGGCCCTGCCGACCGCCTTAGTGGTAGCCAATGCGGTCTTCCGCGCTTGCGAAACCATCGGCTATCCAGAATGCGCCATTAATCTGGCTCAGGGCGTGGTTTATCTGGCTGAGGCGCCGAAGGACCGCCGCGCTTATGATGGCCTCCAACAAGCTCGGGCTGACGCGCAAAAATACGGCAACCTACCCGTCCCACTCCACCTAAGAAACCCAGTCACTAAACTAATGAAGAAAATAGGCTATGGCCAAGGCGACCAAACCAAAGACCTGCTGCCAGAGAAACTGCGTGGCAGAAAATATTATAATAAGCCATATTAGCCAAATGCGCCAAATTAGGCTAATATTGACTTATGGACGATTGGTTTAAAAAACCTGGTTATAAAAACCTGCTAGTTTATAAATTGGCGACAATCATTTTTGACCTCAATAGTGAATTTTGCCCTCTTTTTATTGACAGACGTTCGCGGACTTTCGACCAAATGATTCAGGCTGCTCGATCAGGAAAACAAAATATTGTTGAAGGGTCTTTGGAAAAGAGTCTTAAGGGATATATTAAGTTGGTAGGAGTTTCGCGAGCCTCTCTTGGAGAGTTACTAGAAGATTATATGGATTTTTTGAGGTTAAGAAAATTAGCCATCTGGGATAAAAACGACCAAAGAGTTTGGCAAATAAGAAAAATCAGAATAGGACATTCGCCAAATTTGCCTAATTTGCCTCATTTGCCAAATTTTAGACAAAACCCAGAGCAATTTGCCAACCTACTAATCACTTTAACTAAAATGGAGTGTTATCTTTTGGACAAGTTGATTTGGAAACTTGAAGATAAGTTTGTTAAAGAAGGCGGCTATACGGAAAATTTATTTAAAAGAAGATTAAACTATAGATATAAAAAGAGTTAAAATATAACCCATGACCGACCTACAAGAATTAACCAACAAAATCATCGATTTTAGGCAAAAACTCTAAATGGCAAAAGATATTACCAAAAGCGCTCGTCTCCTGGTATA
>CAZTEW010000033.1:0-8605 GCA_964612215.1 uncultured Gammaproteobacteria bacterium | reverse complement strand
TTGGTTAAACAGCCTTTGGCCTCGGCGGTTTTCTTTTCATCGCCGCCAGAAACGAGCAGGTTAAAGCCGGAAAAAATAATTGCGCCGAACAAAATCAGGCCGGCAATGAGATAAATAATCGGCAGGAGGGCGGAGATAATATGACCAATCTGCGCGTCTTTAAAAGAAAATTCTTTAAAAACTTTCGCAGCTTCGCCGACATCATAACCAATTTCATACTTATCGCCGATTTTAAAAGCTAAAGAACTCATTATTTCAATCCTGGCAATCCCAAAATATCAATTCCGATAATCTTTAATAATAACACGGAGAAGATAATGAAGAGTAGGCCGCTGACTGCCGAAGTGATCATACTTTTACCTTTATTCAACTGTTCCGGGTTGCCGGCCGAGGTCATGATGGTAAAGCCGCCAGCCAGCATCAGCAGGAAAGCAATGCCGCCGCCAATTTTAATCGCTAAAGCCAGCACCCAGGCGACAAACGCCGCCGGGTCCGTCGGAATGCAACCAAGAGCGGTTTCGCCTTCATCCTCCTTACACTTTCCCTGGAAACTGATTGTGGGCGCCGCACGACCTCCTGGACCAGGAGCCGGGCTTATACCTGGTGGTAAAGTAGGTTGGGGTACAAGTTCTACGTTGACTGAAAGAGAGCAAAGCCGATGAGACATACCGAAACTTTCGTCATCAATGTTGACATCATAAGTGCCAGTACCTGGAAAGCCACCCAAAATTGTCATTTGGAAACTTCCATTTTCATCGACTAGGTTGGTGGAGGCAATTTCTCTATATCCTGAAAATAAACTATTCCATCGCTTTGCCCTTAGTTCAGTTGGCCAAACCCCAGGCCGACTCTTAAAATTAACAACTCCGGCAATGATGACATCTTGATTAGGACCTACTGGATTGTTTTTTGGGGTGCCAATACAAACTCGATCATCGTCTGTTTTTATTCTTCCTAATTCACAAAGGACATTAGAGCTGTCAGTGAGAAAAACTTTTGGATTTGAGCAGCCAACCTTTAAAACAGAATCGTAGTCAACATCCATCGTGAATTGACCTTGGTTAACAGTTACAGAACGTGTTTGAAAATCACTGCAACCAAAACCACCACCTATTTCTAAGGCTTTTTGGGTTCCTTGATATTCATTGGGCAGGCCAGTGATGGTTAGCCTGACAGCTTGGGCCCGCAAATCATCATAGGGTAAGCGTGTTGCCCGAAAAGAGACGGAAGAGGGACAATTGCCAGCCATTATTCTTTCTGGAGCTAAAAAAGCAAGAAGAAAAAGTAAAAAAGACAAAGTCAAGTTTCTTCTCATTTTATGATTCAATGCTTTAAATTTTAACCAAACAAACCAGCTTGATGTTTTCAGTTTAGCAGAGAAAAAGTCATGGTTCAATTGCTTTAAGTGCCGTCACGCCTGCCGCTTCGAGGAGTGACTATCGCTTCTTTTCAAGCGAGCGTTGGTAGTTTTTGATGGCTTCGAGGTTGGTTAACCAGTGGCGGCTGACCTTATGGGCAGAAATGAGGCCTTGGCGGGCTAATAAGCTAAGATATTCAGCCGAATAAGGAGTTTGCGGGGCAATTTCAGAAAGTTTTTTGAATCGAGTTATCTCGGCTTGTTGAGGTTTTTTAGGTTGAGCCATTTCCAGATAGATATTTAAAGAACGTTCAGTTGCCTGGCCAACAAAATTAACAAAAGGTTTGATTTCGCCGAAATGAGAATTTTCTAAGAGGCGATAATATTTTTGCCGATCAGCTTTGAGAATGACTGCCGGCGGAAAACCAGATCGCATTAAAATTAGATTCATCAGAAGCCGAGCGGTGCGGCCGTTGCCGTCAACAAAAGGATGAATATCGACGAGCTTAAAGTGAGCCCGAGCCGCCTTATCGACAGGATTAATTCTGGTGATTTTTAACCAGTCGCTGAATTGTTTCATTAAGCCGGGCACTTTTTCAAATTGAGGGCATTGGTGAGAAGAGCCGGTAATGGCGACATCGACTCGGCGCAGACGGCCGGCATTTTCATCTTCAATTGACTTCAGAATCATTTTATGAAGATTTAGAATGAGATTGAGATTAAGAGGTTTTTTCTTAGCCACGAATTTTTCTAGCAAAAGAATGGCGTCTTGGTGGTTAGTCGCTTCTAAATGATCTTTGAGAGGTTTACCTTTAATGGTTAAGCCGTTTTCAAGAACCATTTGGGTTTCTTTTAAAGTGAGAGAGTTGCCTTCAATGGCATTAGAATGATAAGTCCATTCAACTAAAAAGCGCTTTTGCAATTGATTGATTACCGAAGCCGGTAAGGGCCGAAGCCTATCAAGCTGCTTCTTTTTATCGGTTAGGCGCTGCCAAATATAGTCGCTTAATATCATTTTAGCTTCGAATTAATATCGGTTATCAGGAAAAATTCTACCTTGCCGATATGGGAGTGTCAAGGGGAGCGACTTTGCTATAATGAGAAAGAAAACTTAAATGTCAAAGCTAAAACTCTTTTTTCTTTTACTTTTTACTTTTGCCTTTTTACTTTTGCCTTTTGCTTACGCTGCTTGTGAAGTGAAGGACTATGACAATGTCGAAGAATACCAAAAGGTGATTGCCGAATGTCAGGAGGAGATTAATGCTCGGATGGACGCTCACAGTAAAAATAAAGTAGAATTGGTTGCCTTGGAAAGCCAGGTAGAAAATCTGAAAAACCTGATGACGGCGGCAGAGGCGAGACTGAACAGCTTGGAAAAAGAAATTTTTAACTCCGAAGTGGACTTGGGTTACCAGAAAGAGCTTTTTGACCTCCGGGTGCGGGATTATTATATCCACAGTCGGCGCTATTCACCCTTTCTGCTTTTTCTCTCTTCAGCTAACGCCGCTGACTTGATGCGAGAACTGGCCTATCGTCAGACTGTGGCCGGCCGGGACAAACAGCTGATTATTGAAATTTCTCAGAATTTGAAAAAATTAATCACTGACAAAGAGGCAGTGGCGGCCAACAAAAACTGGCTGGCGCAAACAAAAACAGGGGTCAGCAACCAGGCAGAAGTCTTAAGAAAAGAAGTGGAAAAAGTCGAGGGATTTTTCAGCGAAGTCAGCGGCAAGATTGCCGTTTTAAGCGCCAAGCAAGAGGCTTTGTTGACCGCTAAGGTAGAGACTTTTACCACTTCTGTTGGCGAAGTGCCTTTAGCTGACGATCCGAATTCCCGACCGGATTTTAATCCGGGCTTTTCGCCGGCTTTTGCCGGCTTTTCTTTCGGCGCGCCTCATCGCAAAGGCATGAGTCAGTACGGCGCTCTGGGTCGGTCAAAATCAGGCCAGAGTTATGAGGAAATTTTGCGCGCCTACTATGGTGATGTCCGGGTAGAAAAGCGTGACTGGTCAGCAACGATTGCCACTAGTGTTGGCGACTTTGATTTTGAAAGCAATTATTTAATGGGTATTGCCGAAATGCCCAGCAGTTGGGCTGATGAGGGCGGTTTTGAGGCCTTGAAAGCGCAGGCGGTGGCCGCCAGGTCATACGCCATTCGGGCCGGCAAGCCGATCTGCGTCACCGAGGCTTGCCAGGTTTATCGGAGCAGTAAGGCCGCCAGTCCGCCGGACAGCTGGCGCCGGGCGGTTGAAGACACCCGGGCTGTGGTGGTGGTCAGCAACCAGACGAATGAAGTGGTGTCCACCTGGTATGCTTCGACAGCCGGCGGCTATGTTTACGGCTACAGTTCAGTCGGCCACACCACCCCGGGAATTTGGGATACCAGCTGCGGCTCCAAAGACTGCTGGACTGGTGAAGCCTGGGAAAAGAAGGCCGGCTCGCCCTGGTTTTACAAAGGCTGGTATAAATCCCGGGCCGGCACCAGCTGCGGTCGGTCTCATCCCTGGTTAACTCAGGAAGAAATGGCTGATATTCTCAACAGCGTCATTGTTTATCAGAGCGGCGAAGGGACAGAACATATCCTGCCTGAGGATTATGGCAGCTGCTTTGGTGGTGGCGAACCCTGGTCTAAAGAAGAGATGAAGAATCAGGCCGGCAAGCACGGCGGGGCGATTACCAGCGTCAGCAGCGTTAATGTTCTTTACGGCTCGGACGGGAAAACCGCGTCAGTGGTTTTCGGCACCAACCGAGGCAATTTCAGTCTCAGCGGCGAAGAATTCAAAACCATTTTTAACCTCAGAGCGCCGGGCCGGATTGTCATCAAAAGCGCCCTTTTCAATATTGAGAAAAAATGATAGAATGAATACAAATTCAAAAATCAAAATGCAAAATGCAAAATTGAAATTTAAAATTCAAAATTATCAAAATATTTTAAAAAATATTAATTTGTAATTTGTCATTTGTAATTTTAAATTTAAGCGACTAAAAGGAGCGCTTGTGCCTGATATTTATACGGCTCCCAAAAAAAAGCAGAAAAAAGTTAAACAGAAAAGGGTTTGGCACCGCACCACTAATCCTTTAGCCGCTTTTGTTTTCAAACCCAAAGACATCCGCTTCGAAACCCAGGCAAAACAGGAGCAGATTATTCTCCTCTTGCGGCAGCACTGGGTGACTAATGTGCCGCGAGTTTTCTTAGCCCTGATCTTGCTGGCCGCGCCTCACTTTTTCAACCTGGTTCCCGGTTTGTCAACTCTGATGGTCCTTTACGGCGCGATGATCAAAGTGCTTTGGTATCTTTTTACTTTTGCTTTTATTCTGGAGACTTTCCTTTCCTGGTATTTTAACGTCAATATTGTTACTGACGAACGGATTGTCGATATTGATTTTTATTCCCTGATTTACAAAGAAGTTTCCCACTGTCAGATTGATAAGATCCAGGACATTACTTTTACCATGGGCGGCGTGGCCAGAATTCTATTTAACTACGGCAACGTGATTATCCAGACCGCCGGCGAAATTCCGGTTTTTGAATTTGAAGCCGTGCCCCGACCGAGCTTGGTGGTTAAGAAACTCAATGAACTGTTAATCGAAGAAGAACAGGAAAAAATCGAAGGGAGAGTGCGATGAGTCCATTTGAACGCATTTTAACTTACATTGTCAGTTTTCAATTTGGCGGTTTAGTCAAGTTGGTGGTTGATTTTGCCTTTTTCTTGTATATCTTTTTTGCCTTTATTATTATTCGTCAGGTGAATTTAATGTCGCGGACCCTGATCGTGCCGATTGCTTTTCCGATCAGGCTGCTGGCTTGGATTCATTTTGGTTTGGCCATTTTCAGTTTTCTGGTGGCTTTAGTGGTGTTGTAAAGACTCAATGTTGCTGCAAACTGCCAAAATTACCAGCCCGCCGAGCCAAGACTGCTGGCCCCAAATTCATCAGGAAAACGGCTTAATTCTGATCGTCAGGGTGAAAGCGGACTCACCGGTTTTATCCAGGACAATCGTTAGTCGTTTCAATGACAGCTATCAGCGCTACGATCAGGAAAAAACCCTGGCCAGACTAGAGAAAAGCTTAAAAGCGATTGAGGCTGAATTCAGGCAGATGCGGCCGGAAGTAATCAGCGCTCTTTTTTCCGGGAGAGTTCTCTATTTAGGGATTTTAAATCAGGGCCGGGCCGTGCTTTTTAGAGAAGGAAAAATGGCGACGGTTCTGGCTGGTTTGCCGCTACAAACCGGAGTGATGACTGCCAGCGGTTTCTTAAAAGAGAATGACACTCTTGTTTTTGCCACGGAAAAGTTTTTTCATTTGCTTAGCTTTGATTCCCTGAAAGAAAACTTAGAAAACTTTTCCTTGGAAAAGACCGGTGAAGTTTTAAACGATTTGATTCAAAAACAGGCCAGCTCTGGCGTGGCCGGAATGATAATAAAATTCAAAATTAAATCCGCCAGCTGGTCCGCCGACTGGTCGGACTGGCGGACAAAATTAAGTAAGATTATCAGCCGGTTGCCGCGGCGGCTCAAAAGCCGGCCGCTATTACGCGGTTGGCAACTGCCCAGACAGCAAGAGCCGCATACCCGCCAGCAAAAGATGATGATGACGATCGCCATGATTCTGATGGTGGTGCTGTTAACGAGCGTGGTTTTAGGTTGGCAGAAAAATCGCAAGGCCAAAGCAAAAACTGTTTTCGAGGAGTTTTGGACAGAGATTGATTATCGCTACCGGGAAGGCAAGGAGCTGATCGAAATTAATCCAGTTCTAGCCAGAAAATTGCTTCAAGAAGGCCTTGACTTGATTAAGCAGAGAAAAGAAAAGTATGCGGTGAAAAGCTGGCAGTATCAAAGACTTGAAGAAAAAGAAAAAGAGATTTTCCAGAACTTGGAAAAAGTTTTGCGTGAATATGAACTTTCTCAAGTGCCGGTCTTCCTGGACCTGGGTTTAATCAAAAGCGGTTTACAGGCGCTTGATTTTAGTTTTTGGGAAGAGAAAATGATTGTTTTAGGCCAAGACGGCACAGTGCTCACCATTGATTTTAACAAAAAAACTGAAATTATCGGCAAAATTGAAGATGGTCAACAAGTAGCTTTTTGGGGCGGGAAGGCTTTTGTTTTAACCGAAGAGGGTCTGGTGGCGGTTGGTGCTGACGATCGGAAAGCCGAGAAAGACTGGCAAAAAGTGGTTGATCTGCAGGTTTTTAGCGGCAATCTCTATTTATTAGACAAAGAGCAAAACCAAATTTTGAAATTAACAATTGCTGAAGAGGGTTTTACCAGTCCGAGCCGCTGGTTGGCCGGCACTGAAGAGGTGGATTTAAGTCAAGCTCAAGCGCTGGCGATTGACGGTGATATTTGGATCTTGCTGGCTGACGGCCGGCTTTTGAAGTTCACCCGGGGAGCAGCGCAAAATTTTGCTTTTTCCGGCCTGCCCGCCGCTGAGGAGGGCTTGCCTGCCGGAGAAACAAGCATCAGCGAGACGACTGGTTTCTATACCGATGACAGTCTGCAAAAAATCTACATCTTAGATAAAAGTCAAAGACGAGTTATCGTCTTTGAGAAAAACGGCGAGTATGATAGTCAATATCTTTGGTCGGGAATTAGCGATGTTACCCACTTAGTGGTCAGCGAAAAAGAAAAGAAAATGCTTTTGTTAAGCGGCAGTAAAATATATGAATTAGAAATTAGAAATTAGAAATTTTGAAGATGCGTGTCGTCAACCGTCGAGCTTATTATGATTATCATCTGCTGGAAAAAATTGAGGCTGGCATTGAGCTGACCGGTCCAGAGGTGAAAAGCATCAAAAAAGGCAGGATAAAGTTGGAGCAGGCTTTTGTTAGAATCAACGAAGGCCAGATTTTTCTAGTTAATGCTCATGTTTCCCCTTACGAATTCGCGGCCCAGACAGATTATGATCCGAGCCGCCAGCGCCGGCTTTTATTGCAAAAAAAACAAATTTTAGCTCTCGAAACCAAAGCCAGGCAGAAAAAATTGACTTTAATTCCCCTTTCCTGCTATACTCAAGGCTCTTGGATTAAGCTGGAAATTGCTTTAGCCAAGGGTAAAAAGAAGTTCGAGAAAAAAGAAGTAAAAAAGAGAAGAGACATTGATCGGGAGACAGAGAAGGAATTAAGGGGATGACCAGAATCGACGGACTAGCTCTTTGAAAGCGGCAAGCCGAGAATGGTTCTTCTCGTAAAAACGAACCAAAAATTAACTGACGTAGCGAATAGCTCCGCCGTTGATTACGCAATAGCTTAATCAACCATTTATCTTGCTTTTCTCTGATGAAGCTTGATAGGTGAGAACCAAGTCAGAGCGTCAGGCGTGAAAATGGTTCGATTCATGCCGGAGATTTTAGAACCAAGCGGAGCGGATCACTAAAAGTCAGTTTTTAGCCGCTTCGATTAAACGAACTGGCTAAGCTTGTAGAAGCGATTAAAGAATTTTTTCCGGACGGGAGTTCGCTGCTCCCCATCTCCACCTCGATTCATCCCGACGTAACGTCGGGATTCACTCGGTGTAAACACCTGTAATTCGTTCAGTATAAACACCTATTTTAAAATAGACCAAGATCTTACTTAATAATAGTTAATGAATCGAGACTCTGAGCGAGTGAATATATGAACGAGCCGAAGAGCCTTAAAAAGCAAAAAACTCCTTGGTTTGTTTATATAGCTGCTTGTAAAGACAGATCTTATTATATAGGAATTTCGAATGACGTTAAGAGAAGAATAGAAAAACATAATTCTGGTAAGAGTGCTAAATATCTCCGAGGAAAAACACCAATCATCCTTCTATATACAGAAAAACACTCAAATAAATCTCAGGCGCGCAAAAGAGAAATGCAATTAAAAAAATGGTCGAGAAAAAAGAAAGAATGGTTGATTGGAAAAGGCTCTCTGACAGTAATTTAAATGAACATCCTTGACTTTCTTTTTCCCCGGTGCTGTCTGGGTTGTGGCAAAAAAGGCAGATACTTTTGCGACGATTGTCTGCAAAGGGTTGAGCCGGCTTCGCCCCAGATTTATCCGGTTCGATATCCGCTTGACGGCTTAATTTCCCTTTTTGCCTATCAAGGCTTGATTCGGCAAGCAATTATCAAATTAAAATATCACTTTGTCGCTGATCTTGCCGACGAGATCGTTAATCTCGCCTTTCGTTTAAACGAAAAGAGCTTCTCTGACTTTAACCTTGATGATTATTTATTGGTGTCCGTGCCGCTTCATTGGCGGCGCAGAAACTGGCGAGGTTTTAATCA
>CAZTEW010000032.1:0-9175 GCA_964612215.1 uncultured Gammaproteobacteria bacterium | reverse complement strand
GTAACAAAGTTAACCAGCCGATTAGGAATAAAAACCGTCCTCTTGATCTTTTTGTCATCCAAATGCTTTCTGATTTTTTCGTCTTTCAGCGCCAGTCTTTCTATACTTTTTTGAGTTTTGAGTTTTGAGTTTTGAGTTTTGAGTTTTAATCTCATTTTCCCATTAATCTGAACAATAATTGTCCTCAGTTCTTCGGCGGCTAATTTAGCTTGATATTCCGGCCATTTCTGCTGATGGATACTGCCTTTTTTCCCTAAAATCTCCGACCAGATTTCTTCGGCGATAAATGGCGCAAACGCTGCCAATAATTTTAGAAAAACCTCTTTTTCTTTAATTGAAAATTCTTTAAGGAATCCCATCATTGCGGCAATCGCCGTATTGTATTTCAGCTGTTGAATATCTTCGGTCACTTTTTTGACTAGCTGGTGAAGTTGACGAGAAGAACCATTGTTGCCACCTCCGAGGTGGCCCGCCAGCTGGCGGGGACTCCTCGGAGGTGTTTTGCTGGCTGGCGCGGCTTGATAAAGCTGCCAAACCTTTTTCAGAAACCGGTAACAGCCTTGAATCCCCTGGCTGCTCCAAGGCATGGTTTGGTCATAAGGGCCCATGAACAGCAGGTAAAGCCGCAAAGTATCGGCACCGTATTTCTCCATTATCTTCTCCGGACTAACCACGTTGCCCCGCGACTTGCTCATTCGGCTAGCGTCTTCAGCCAAAATCACGCCGTGCTGGCAACGGCTGGCATACGGCTCTTTGCCAGGAACAACGCCAATGTCATTGAGGAACTTATGCCAAAAGCGTGAATAGAGTAGGTGTAAAGTCGTATGCTCGGCACCGCCCAGATAAACATCCACTGGCAGCCAATAATTGAGTGCTTTTCTATTTTCTATAAATATGCTTTTAGCTTTTAGCTTTAAGCTTTTAGCTTTAAGCTTACTGCTAAAGCAGTAAGCGAGGTAGTACCAGGAAGAACCGGCCCAATTCGGCATGGTATCGGTTTCCCGTCGCGCCGGCCCCTGACAATGAGGACATTTTGTCTCCACCCAGTCTTTCACCGCGCTTAAAGGCGATTCGCCGGTACCTGTCGGCTGGTATTTTTCGACTGCTGGCAACTTCAATGGCAAATCCTCTTCCGGAATCGGCATCCAGCCTACCAACTGCTTCCTAATCTTGGGATCAATTTTGAATTTTGCGTTGTAGTTTTGACTTTTTATCGTGTCCCACCAAGTGAGTCCTTTTTGTGCACAGTTTGGACAAAAGATCATCGGAATCGGCTCGCCCCAATAATGCTGGCGACTGAAAATCCAGTCCCGCAAATGATAACGCATCACCCTTTCCCCCCAACCCTTCTTCTCCAGATAAGTCATCATCTTTTTAATTGCCTGTGTTGTTTTGAGACCATTCAAAAAATCAGAATTAATGGCTTTTCCCTCCTCCCTTTCGTAAACCTGCTTTGCTTTCTTGATCGCTGAGGTCTTGTTATCCGGGCCGACGACCACTCGTTTGACCGGCAAGTTGAATTTCTGAGCGAACTCAAAATCCCGCTGATCATGAGCCGGCACGCCGACCACGGCGCCGGTGCCGACATTCATCAAGACAAAATCAGCAATATAAACCGCTAGCCGGTCACCGTTCAAGCGATTAATGGCGTAGAGGCCGGTAAACACGCCGGTTTTCTGCCGGGCTTCGGCCAGCCGCTCCAGCTCAGATTTCGCCTTGGCCTTAGCAACATATTCTCGAATTTCCTTAACTTTTGCCTTTTTACTTTTTACTTTTAACTTTAGGAGCGAAGCGACGACTGGGTGTTCCGGCGCCAAAACAATAAAAGTCGCCCCAAAATTCGTGTCCGGCCGGGTAGTCGAACAAATAATCTCTTTTTTACTCCCTTCCAGAGGATAAAAGATGTCGACCCATTCTTTGCGGCCGATCCAGTGGCGCTGGGCGGCTTTGACATACTCAGGAAAATCCACTAAATCAAGTTCTTGGCTGAGCCGATCAGCATATTGGGTAATCCGCAAAAGCCATTGAGAAAGGTTTTTCTGGCTGACAGCGGCGCCGCAGCGTTCGCAACGGCCGTTAAGAACCTCTTCGTTGGCCAGGCCGATTTTGCAACTTGGACACCAGTTAATGGCCATTTCTTTTTTATAAGCCAGGCCGTGCTTGAAAAGCTGGAGAAAAATCCACTGGGTCCAGTGATAATAGGCCGGATCCGTAGTCTTCACTTCCCTCTGCCAATCATAGGCCAGACCCAGTTTTTTCATCTGCGCCTTAAAGCAGGCAATGTTTTTCTGGGTAGCTTTAGCCGGATGAACGCCAGTCTTAATCGCGTAATTCTCGGTCGGCAGGCCAAAAGCATCCCAGCCCATCGGATAGAGCACCTTGTCGCCGGCCATCCGGCGCTGGCGGGCCAAAACATCCATGATGGTAAAGGTAAAAGCATGGCCTAAATGCAGACCTGAGCCTGAAGGATAAGGAAACTCGACTAAGCCGTAAAATTTACCCGGCCCCCCTTGCGGGGCTGCGGGCTTCCCGCCTTGCCTAATCCTATAGCTTGGATGTTTTTCCCATCTCTGCCGCCATTTTTTCTCGATTTTTTGGGGTAAATATTTTCTCATCTCGGTTCTATTATATCATAGTTTCAGACCACTCCCCCAGTCCCTCTTCTGAGGCTAAAGAATCTTTGACAAAATTGGGAAAACCAGTCGTGAAAACTCCATGAAAACGGTTCTGCCGGTGAATATAACAAAAGACATCAAAAGACATCAACGAGTTTTTCATTTATTAAATAGTGAAAAATCGCCAAAAAGCTCTCCCGGGCCAAATCACCCGGCCAGTCAGCCGGCAGGACCTTTTTCGGCAAGCCTGGATCACTAGAGAGCAAAAAATAGTAATTTTTCAGCAGTCTTGGCAATTCTTTTTTTGCCTCATTTCCCAGTTTTTTCTCATTTTTTAGCTTCTTTAGCAGTCCCTGGCTCTCTCTGATAAGGTTTTGGTAGTTTTGGCTGGTTTCCTCCCATTTCCAGACATTCTTGGCTAATTTCTGGTCATCTCCGGCCAAAAAGCGCCGCGACTCGATAAAAAACAACCGGCCCAGCAGGTTTTTCTCCATAAAAAAGTCCTGTAATATTTGCGAGACCGCTAGCGGCGTTAAATAGACAGCTTTGGTCAAGCGCCGGAAGCCGAGCTTTTTCATTTTCTTTCTGGTTTGGCGCCACTGGTTCTGGCTTGGCGGCCGCTGGCTGTTAATCACCACTAGCCGCCAGCGCCGGTCCCAAACCCTTCTCTGGCCTAAAGAGATGGGGAAAAAGCCTAAAAGACGCTGTCTGCCCAGACCGGTCAGGCGGAAAAATGACTGCTGCCGCTGCTGCCGCTGCTGCTGCCCGGCCCGCCGATGAGGCGGGCGTTGCTGCCGCTGATCGCTAATGATTTTATCAACCTCGCCGCTTTCTGCCAGCTGATTAACAGCGTCACGAATAGAACTCCGCTGATAATCAGTTAAGAGTAAATAAAGGAAACTATAGGGCAAATAAACAAACCCTTCTGTCTGATCAAAGAAGTCAATCGGCAAAGAAAAAGTCAGTAAAATCTGTTTTTTTAAAGTTTTCATATCACTGCTGTTGACTGTTCCCTATCATCCTGCTCACTGTTTCCTGTTAAGCCGCTTTGTTTGGCTGTCGATAAATACATCACAACACAACAACTTAATTCTGTCAAGGATGAAAATTATGAATTATGAATTATGAATTATGAATTATGAATAAAATTCTAAACTTGATTGCTTTAGAGATGTTTTTATAGTGATTTATAGAGATTGATAGTGCTATGAAAAGGGCTGTGAAAATGATACTGCTGTGAAAGAATCGTGAAAATGGGTAATTGTTAGGTTTAACCAACCACATCAGAAAGTATCAATGGGTAAAAACTGAACCGATTGACATCATTTCTAACTTGGCCTTAATCTTATTATAGTAAGTAATTAATTAACATGAAGTATTTAAGAAGCTCTTTAGAAATTTCCATATATCACGCTTTTTCAGTCGCGGCAATCATCATTTCCCGTGACGAGAAACAGCCTTTGCCACTACTGGAAACAAAGCTTTTAAGAAAATGATTGATTCTCACGACCAGCAATTAATCTCTATCAAAGACCTGGTTCAGGCTGCCAAAAATCAGGGAGTTGATTTTGGCCGCGGCGACCCCAAGAACCGACTGCGCTATTACACTAAAATCGGCCTGATTCCTCATGCCAGTCGCAAGAAAATCGGTGAAAACAGTTTTACTGAAGGCCACTACCCTCTTTATGTCCTTGACCTGTTAATAAAAATTCAGGAATTAAAAAAAGCCGGTTTAGACCTGGCTCTCATCAAAAAAGAGCTGGCCAAACTGCGGCGCCAAAAACTGGTCCGGCGGCTGGCCAAACAAGGAATGATTCAAAAATCATTCATGACCCCGCGGGGCTTTGCTTACAGTCTGGCAGTCATCTCTTTGTTGGTCATCGCTACTATAGGTTTCTTGAAATTCACTCCGGCCGGAGAAAAACTCATGGCCAATTACCAATTAAAAATTAAAAATTACCTCTCATTGCTTTTGCCGACAGTACCCCCGGCAGTTTTGGGCGAAATCGAAAATTTGCCCTCGACTTTGGCGGTTGCCAGCGGTGAAAACCTGATCATCAACGCTTCTTTCCAAAGACAGACTGAAGCCATGGCTACTGACCCGCACGGCGCCATTAAATATGGCCAGCCTTGGCGCTGGGGCTATACGCTCATGGGCCACCACGGCAATATCTATGTCAGCAACGAATCTTTCCGCACTGGCCTTTTAGCCTTGAAAATCTGGGATTCGGGTATGGACGAGGCGAAAGGCCAGCGGATGTCTCTCGGCATCTCCCAAAAAGAAACCACCACCATCAACGGCCGCGATTATCTTCTCTCTGTCTGGGTGCGCAGCCGCGACCTGGTCGGCTCGCCAAAAATCCGCCTCGGCTTTATCGAGCCAGGCAGCAGGGACTCCTCCGAGGTGTTGCGAAGCGACTCCTCGGAGGTGGCCGGCAATGACTGGCGCCAAGTCTCTTTTCACTATCGAAACGCGGCTTTGGGAGCTTATCCGGTCATCGAAGTGATTGATTATCAGGGCGGCCGGATTTATTTGGATGACATTAGTCTTTATTTCACCACTCACTCCGTTGGGGTGTCGCTCTCTTCACCGGCTTTTTCCGAATCTAACCTGAGCATTGGCAGTCATTCGATTATCACCAGCGTTGAAGGCCACATTTATCCGGCTGACGATCTCACCGGCGCTCTCGGCACCAAAGAGAAACGTTTCCAAGGCCTTCACGTGGAAAACGCTGATGTTTGGGGCGAGCTCCGGGTCGAAGAAGACGTTAGTTTCGAGGCGAATATGGAAATCAGCGGCGCGGCGACGGTTTCCGGCGATATCCGCTTTCAAGGCGGCAAAATTTATGTTAGCAACCGCTTCATCTCCTCGTTAATTCCCCATGAAACCCAAGAGCATGACCTTGGCAACGCTTCCCGGCGCTGGCGCAAACTCTGGGCCGAGGACGCTGATTTTCTTGACGATGTCGCTATTGGCGACTCTCTCACCGTCAGCGGCTCGCTGACGGTAGAGGGCACCACCTTCACCACCGAAGGCGATATCACCACCAGCGGCAATCTGACTGTTGCAGGCAACACCACTCTGGGTAATGAAGCTACCGACACCACCAAAATCCAGGGCGTCACTTCGATCGGCGACGCTGGCACCACCAACTACGCGCAATTCTCAGCCACCGGCGACCTGGCTTTTTACGGCTCGGCCGATACTCTCAGCGGGGCGACCACGATCACCATCAATCCTACCGGCAATCTTTATTTTCAAGACACTAATTATTTTCTTTCCGAAACCGGCGATTTAACCATCGGCGGCCGCATCACCTTTGAAAATGCCGCCTATCTCCAAAACGAAACCAACGGCATCATCGAAATTAACGAGCCAACGATTAAGCTCTCCGGCTCGACCGCGATTGATGTTGATTCTCCCCTATTTGACCTGTCCACCCAGGCAGTCAATATTTCTCTGGCTGCTGCTTCGGCTCAGGCGCTCAATATCCACTCCGGCTTGCTTAATTTAGACACTTCTAGTTCCCGGGTTGGTATCGGCACCACGGCACCGGCCAGCCGGCTGCATTTAGTCGGCGGCGATGTTTATCTGGCGCCGAATAGCGGCTACTCTTTTGACAACGCTTCAGCCAATGAAGATTTGTATATCTACGGTAATTTGGAGGTTGACGGCACTTTTTATTCCGACGGCCAAACCGTCGCCGGTCATATTTTGCCGGCCGCGGACAACACCTATGATTTAGGTTCGGCCACGCAACGCTGGCGCGACCTTTGGCTTAGCCGCAATGCTTTGGTGGCCGGCAACATCGGCATCGGCACCACGGCGCCGGGCAAGACCCTGGATGTGGTTGGCGGTGATATTAGGACTGATGCTGACTTCCATGGCGGTGATCTTTATTTGGGCTATGATGATGCTTCGGCCACAATCACCACCACCGACACCAATGAAAATCTGACCATTGATCCCCATGGCGCCGGCGCAATTTACTTCCACGGTTCAACCTATTATCTTGACTCCTCTTCCCTCGCCTATCTTGCCGGTCTGGCGACTACCAATTACACCCCGACCGCCGGCGAAATCCGGGCCGATGTTTTTCGCGATGGCAATTCTGATTATTATCTCCAGCCGGCGGACACCAGTATTGCCGCGGTTTTTGCGGGCAATGTCGGCATCGGCACCACTGGGCCAGCCTACAAGCTGGATGTGACCGGAACCGGCCGGTTCACCGGCGCGGTCAATTTTAACGGCGCGGTGACTTTGGGCGATGCCACTGGCGATGACATTGTCTTTAATGGTTATGTTGACTCGACGATTATTCCCAAAACCGGTTCGGCTTATGATTTAGGCACCAATACCCGCAAATGGGCAACAATTTACGCCGATCAAGTCACTACCGGCATTATCACCGGCACGTTGACCGCCGGCTCAACCACAACTGAAGACTGGGCCATTAATTCTGACAACGCCACCAACGACGCTGAAGATGTGACTATCACTTTTGAACGCGGCTCGCCGGCGGTCAACGCCGAAATTCGCTGGGATTCAAGCGAAAAATATCTTTCCACCAACACACCCAGCTTTGTTATTTCACCTGATACTGGTGTCACTCCTTCAGGTAAAGCCGCTTTCATTGTCAATCAAACCTTTAATGAAGACATTTTTACTGCTTCGGCTTCGGCTGTTCCCAAGTTCGTCATCAAGAACTCGGGCAACGTTGGCATCGGCACGACCAGTCCCCTGCAAAAGCTACATGTTGAAGGACAATGTGTCACCGGCGACAGCCTGCTGCCGATTGTTCAGAAAACTCAGAATACTCAGAATACTCAGAGAGCCAGAACATCAGAAACATCAGAAGATCAGAAGTCCAGAAGTTCTGATTTATCTGATATATCTGATTCTCCGACACTCCGACCATCTGAGTTTTCCGAGTTTTCTGGAATTAGCTATGTTCAAATCAAAGACATCAAGGGCGGCGAGCAGGTGCTTTCGCTAAACCAAGAAACCGGCCAGATTGTGCCGGCCAGGATTAAGGGATTGTTGGATATGGGAATAAAGCCGGTTTACAAACTGACTACTGAAGATGGGAAAACAATCAGAACCACCGGTAATCATCCGTATTTAGTTAACCCTGCCTCACTTTTTGTAAGCAATGTAGAGAAGAAGAATAGCAATCGCCAAAAGACCATAGAGAACGCTGGTGCTATTGAGAATATTTTGAATATTGATGTTCATCTTGCCTCCTCGGCTAATTTCATAGCGATAAGCAAAAATACTATACCCCAAGGAAGATTAGCTGTCAAGAGTCTAAGCCCATCTGTTAATGACTTAACTGCTCCTAATCCTGGAGAAATTAGAATAAATCCAAACCACACGGCGGAAAGGTTAGTTAGTAATTCCGAAAGCACTGAAAGCCGGGGTTTAGTCAATAATTTCTTCACTGAAGCCAGTTTATCAAAAGGCAATTATCCTGTCAATGCTGTTGGCGGAGTTTGGACAAAAGTCATTTATCTGCAGGTCGGCGATGAAATCGCAGTCGCGGACTCCTCGGACGGTGGCCCGCAGGGACTCCTCCGAGGTGGCCGCGTTAACTGGCAAAAAATCGTTTCTATTGAGTATGTAGGCTATGAACAAGTCTATGATATTGAGGTTGAAAACACTCATAACTTTGTGGCTAATGGGATTATTGCTCACAATACGTATATTTCGGGTAATGTGGGTATTGGCACCACCAACCCCGCGGTCGCTTTGGAAGTTGGCGGCAGCGGAAACGTGAGAATCGGGGGGCTGACCGCTTCTTTAGGAGTTTACACGGATGCTTCCAAAAACCTAACTTCTACTCCACCAACAACAGGAGTCTTGGGCTACTGGTCAAGAACAGGCGCGACTCTTTCCCCTTCAAATGCCGGAGATGATCTTGTTTTACCAACAGGAGATTGGATAGGTTTGTCCTCATCAACAACGAGATTGGTGTTTAATGATACTACCAGGGATAATCTCACCTTAACCGATGGTGATTTGCTCTTTTCTGCAGATAATGCTTGGGATATAGGAGCAACAGGAGCAACCAGACCGAGAACCGGATATTTTGGCACCTCCTTGGTAGTTGGCTCAACCGTCACAATTTCTACCGCAGATATCAACTTCTCGGGTAATTCAACTTTGACTCTTGGCGGAAATCTAAAAGTGGGCGCCGATGCGCTTTATGTTTCGGGAACATCGGGAAATATAGGAATAGGAAACACCTCTCCGGCAAACAAGTTGACGGTTTCCGGCAATATGGATATCACCGGCAATCTTGGCATTGGCAATACCGGACCAACCTACAAGCTTGATGTCGCCGGCGGAGCTAATCTTTCTTCGGGCAATGCCTACTCTATCAATGGAACCTCGGTTCTTAATGCCACAACCCTTGGCTCGGGGATAGTCTCTTCTTCTCTAACTTCAGTCGGAGCTCTGACTTCAGGCTCAATTGCTTCAGGCTTTGGCACCGTTGCCACTGCCAACACTATTACCGGCACCACTCTTAACGCTACCACGGGAATCAATACCGGTGCCG
>CAZTEW010000031.1:7350-9328 GCA_964612215.1 uncultured Gammaproteobacteria bacterium | reverse complement strand
GCACCGAGATCTCAACTTTTTCAGAGTCGCGCCGTGACTACTTGGCTATCCTGCCCTGTGACCGCTGAGGGCTTCGAACCCCCGACCTTTGCGATGTAAACGCAACGCTCTACCAGCTGAGCTAAGCGGTCATTGGGTGCGCTCGATGGGACTCGAACCCACACGCCTCGAAAGGCATAGGTCCTCAACCTATTGCGTATACCAATTCCGCCACGAGCGCCCTTCGACAAGTCTTCGACTCTGAGGCTCAGACTCGAAGAGCTCAGGGTGCCAGAGGAGGGATTTGAACCCTCACGTTCATAAGAACACACGGCCCTGAACCATGCCTGCCCGCCCGCCGAACTTGTGCCGAAGGCGAGATTTGAACTCACACCTCTTTTGAGACACGGCCCTGAACCGTGCGCGTCTACCAATTCCGCCACTTCGGCAAGGCAGGCGGGTCTGCCAATTTCAGCACTCTGGCTGACGTTGCTAGTTTAGCATAAAATCTGGGCTTTTGGCAACTTTATCGTGAGATGGTGTAAACCGTGGGATGAAAGAGAAATCCGGCCGGCGCGTCTTCCACCAGAAACCGCTGAAAATCAAGATAAATGACTTTTCTCTCTTCCTGGTCAAGAACCTTGCGGCCGTCCTCCAGTAATTTGTCGATTTGCGGGCTATTATAGCCGGTAATACTGGTGGCTTGAGTGGAATGCCACAGGGTATACTGATCAGGATCAGCCGGAATTTCCTGGGAAGCCAGTAAAACCTGAAAATCTTCAGGTAAAGTAGAAACGATTCTCACTTCAGTCTCCACGCCAATTGCCTGCCAGTAATTTTTAACTTTTTCGGCAAAAGAAAGCTGAGAAAAAGTCGTCACCAACTCAACGGCCGCTTCTGTCACTCCTGCTTCCTGCAAAAGCTCTTTCACCCGCGGTGGATTATAGTTGTAAGGCTTGACTTGGCTGTTATAGGCCCAGGATTCCGGCTGAAGCGGCCCCAGGGCCCGGCTTTTGTCTTCTGGTTTTTCAATCGCGTAAAGCAGGGCTTGACGAAATGGCTTGCTGCTGAATAAAGCGTTTCGGGTATTAAAGAAAAGCGCCACAAAACGCTTTTCGTCTACCTGCGGCTCAATTTTTAATTGGGACCAGTTTTCAAAAGCAGTCAGATCGCTGATTTGCTCTAATCGGTCAACTTCGCCTAGCTTAAAGCCTAAAATAGCGGCCTTCTCCGTCGGATAAAATTTAAAAATCAAGGTTTCCTGACCATCAAGCTTAATCAAGCGGACAAAATCGCCTGAGAACTGGAGGCCAGCTACCCGGTAATCGCCAATGCCTAACAGGCCTTTTTTAAAGACCGGCTGGCTGAGAAGAATCGGAAACGGCGCAAACGGCTCAGCCAAGGAGAACTCTAAAATAGTATCAGCCTGCGGCTGATGACTGATGTTTTTAAAATCATACTGCAGGTCGCCGGCTTTCAGAACAGTGCCGTCCTGCCAAGCAATGCCTGGCTGAAGCTGAAACCGATAAACCCTGCCGGCATCACTCACTTCCCAGCTCACTGCTAAGTCAGCCGCGACCGAACCATCAGTCTCAATCCTGGTCAAACCCCGGCTGATTTTTCGCAACAGCCATTCAGGCAGGTTGCCGGTGGTATAACGGCCGACAACGCCAATCTTAATGGTTTTTTTCGGCTGGGGCAGTAAATAACGGTAGCGAAACCCAAAGAAAAAGAAAAAAGTACCAAAAACCAAACCGGAAAAAACCAACCAGCGATATTTACGCAGAAAATCCCGAAAAAACCAAAAAAAGAGACGCAATCGGCGCCGCATTTTTTAAGCCAGAACTACCGCTAATATTGATGAGATTAGGAAAAGAACCGTCAAAACAATCGTGACCACAAAAAGCAACTTTTCAAAGCCCCGGCGGGAATAAAAATTGGCGCCGCCCCAGGTTTTTGCCAAACCGCCAGCCTTGCCCTGGAAAAGAATTACCAGAAT
>CAZTEW010000031.1:0-7250 GCA_964612215.1 uncultured Gammaproteobacteria bacterium | reverse complement strand
ATCATCTGATTTTAGTTAAAATCGTCCAAACGAAACTCAGAAAAAAAGAAACTAAAACGACATTGAGAAAAGGACTGATGGTCATCTGCGGCAGAACTAAGCGCTGATAAGCCAAGCCAGCAAATTCAAAACCGACAATCCTCAAATGCGGCACCGCCAGCATCAGCAAATAGAGAATAATCACGTTAATCAGCCAGCGAAACATGCCTAAAGTCAGCAGATTAATCGGCAGAAAAAGAAGTTTTAAAAATGGCTTCACTAAAAGATTGAAAAAAGTCATCCCTAGGGCCGCGGTCAAAAGGGTTCTTAAACCACCCTGAACCTGAACTCCCGCCAGGTAGCTGACCGCCAGGTGAAAACTGAGAAAGTAATAAGCAAATGAGCGAATTAAGCGCTTCACTTTATTAATTTTAACAAAAAATCAGTGAAACTCAAGAAGAAGGGCCGGAAGACCACTTCTTTTTCAAAAGAATAACCATTCAGCCGGACAATGATTTTTTCTTTTTTGGTCTGCCACCAAGGAACCTGCGCCAAGGTATAAGTCAAAGTCTGCTGGCCAAACGGCGCTAAAATCTCGATTTCTTCAGGCTGGTCATTAATCAACAGCTGGAGTTGATTCAGGCTGACATTGCCAGTATTTTTAATCGTCACCTGGCCGCTGACCAGCCGGCCGCTGAGGGCTTGATCAGGAAAGGCAAAAACTGCCGTCAGGTTTTCCCTGAGTTTCAGCGGCTGAGAGCCGAAAACCACCTCAACATTCTTCTCCGGCCCGCTGCCAGGCGCGGCCGGCCGTTGGCTATCCTGGCCGTGAATCACAAAAGCCAAATGGTCTAAATCAAGCTTGTGAAAATAATCAATGCCAGCGGTGGTTTTCTCCCAGGTCGGATCGACGCTGCGCCAAACTTCAGCCTGACTGTCCCAGTATTCTGGCCAGGAATGAAGAATGTCTTGCTCTAAGCTTAAAGGCTGAAGCCGGGGATTTTCTGTCTGGGCATAGCCGTTAATTTCCCGAGCCGCTAGACCGCTGGCCCGCGCCAAAGTGATGAAAAGATCAGTAAACTCCATGCATAAGGCCATTTCCGGATGGTCCAAGACCCTTAAGGCGCCCAGTCTTTCCGCCTGGCCGATGCGATCATAGTCATAGCTTAAAGTGTCGACGACAAAGCGATAAATCGCCAGCGGCGTTTTCAATCTCTGAGCCAGCTCTTGGATGCGAGGGTGATCAACCGGCCAATATGGCTGGGGCTGCAAATATTGGCTGAGATCATCAGGCAGCGGTCCGGCCTGGCGGCTGCCTGGCTCTAAAAAAACCTGAGCGGTTCCCTGAATCTCAACCAAGATTGATTCGCCGGCTGCCAGCTGATATCTCGCCAGCCAATTACCGTCAAAATCAACCAGAACGTTTTCCGGCTCAGGCGTCAGGCGCTGGTAAACTACTTTTTGAGAAGCCGTGTCCGGCGGCAAAGCGACCGAAAATGCCTGTTTTTGGCTGTTTTTATTGGTCAAAGGATAAGAAATTTTGAAATCGAAAACCTGAAAATTGCCAAAAAGAGCGATAATGCCTTTCGCCGCCGCGTTTTTATTAAAAATGTAGGTCAACGGCTGAGTCTGATCCGGCTGAGGCAGAATATAAGCCGCCTGGCCAAAGCCGGCCGGCACTTTTAAAATCAATTGATACTGATCAATCGTCTCTGGCTCCGCCAGCTTGGGCAGTCTTAATTCCCAGGTTTGGCCTTTGGCAATCGCCAGCTCAGGCGTTTCATATTCCAGTCCAAACCGCAGGGTTTTATCTTTGCCCACCACTTTTTCGTTAAAAACCAAGCGGACGGTTTTTACACCCAGACTTTCCTCAAGCGAAGCTGTAATCGGCCCCAAACCATCCCAGGCCCTGACTCCTTGAATCTGATCACTGCTGGTACTCAGCCGGTATTCGGCCGCATAAACATGAGAAGCTTGATTGGTCAGAGAAACATTTTGAGTAACCGTCGTTAAACCAGAAGAATGAACCTGATAAATCACCTGGTAATTAGTCAGAAATTCACTGACCGCTAATGTTGGCGCCGGAAAAATCAAAACCAAGCCGATCAAAAGCAGCAGTGACCAGCCGGGCAGCTTCAGTTTCTTCATGCTTTTTAATCGTCTTGGCCAATCATGACCACGCTGAGCCGGCCGGAATCAAGCACCAGGTTAGCGGTTTTTTGAATCTCCTCCGGACTAACCTGATTGATTTTCTCAAAAAATTCTGGCGCGCTTAAAATCCGCCGGTCCAAAAATTCCTGCAGGCCGTAGAAAAAAGCCAGTTCCACCGGCTCGGTAAGGCTCATTGCCAAAGTCCCCTGGTAGTACCCCTTGGCTCGAGCCAGTTCTTCTTTGTCGACCGGTGTTTTCTTAATTTTTTCCAGCTCTTCCAAAACCCTTTCATAAGCCTTCTTTTTGCTGGCCGGTGTGGTCGCCAGCTGAATAGAAAAAAGACCGATGTCGCTGAACATGTTCACGCTCGAGCGGACATAAAAAGCCAGAGCTTCTTCAGCGGCGATCTTCAGCAAACGATTATTGCTCTTGGTTTTGCCTAAAATAATCTCCAGTAAAATCTGGCTAAAGCGCTGTTCGCTCTGCCTGGGTAAAGCCGGGAAACCCAAGCTAAAATAAGCCTGGGGAATCTGCTGTTCGATGAGCTTAGTCTGGCTCCGGAGACTCTTCGGATCGATCGGCTGGAAATCAACCTTCTCAGCGCTGGCCAAACCTTGAAAAGCCGTCTCCAGTTTGTTTTTCAGGCCCTCGGTTTTGCCGCTAACCACCAGCAGGCTGTTGGCTGCATGATAATGTTTGCCGCCATAGGCCACCAGATCATCCATTTTTAGATTCTCCACCGCCTCTTTTTCACCCACGCCAGAATAAGCCAGCGGGTGATCACCAAAAATCAGTCTAGCCAGCTCGTCAAAAGACCGGGAGGCAAAATCAGCTTTCCGATTGGTAATTTCACTGCTGAAATATTTCTTTTCCCGAGCCAGCTCGTTAATATCCAGAGTGGCGGCGGTAATCATTTCGCTTAAAAGCTGGATAATTTTATCAAGATGAGCATTAACCGCCTTGAGATAAAAAGCAGTGTATTCCTTGTGGACTTCCAGATTAAAAACAGCGCCGATTTTGTCAATCTCGGCCGCCAAAGCCAGCCGGTCAAAATAACTCTTGGTTTTTTTCAGGCACATGTTGGCGTAAAGCCGCGAAAGACCGTTGGTTTCCGGGGTCTCGTAGCGGGAACCGGCCCGAACCAGAAAAAGCACTGCCGTCGCCTCGGAGGCGGCCAGGGGCACCAGCAGCACCGGCAGCTGATTGCTCAAACTAATCTTCTCAAACTCCATTTATAATTATTATATTACCATAATTCACAAAGACACGCAAACCCCTTGACATTTGGGTTTTATTTGGATAAGATAGTTTTTAATGCCGATTACTCTTTATAAACGCCAGCGCCAGGTTGTCGATTTTATCCAGCAATACATCGAGAAATACGGCTCTTCGCCCAACCTCCAGGAAATTGCCGATGCCATTGGCGTTTCTTCCCTGGCCACGGTTCATGAACATCTTCAGGCTTTGGAAAAAAAAGCAGTGATTAAGCGCTATAAAGGCGCGGTGCGCGGCATCGAGCTGGTGGACCGGAAAATCAGCCGCTTCTTAAAAGGCATCGAACTGCCGATTCTGGGTTTCATTAGCGCCGGCCAGCCGATTGAACCCTACACTGACCCGGAAGCAACCCTGCACGTCTCCCCTAGCCTGCTTTCCGGCCGGAAGCGCTCTTTTGTTCTTCAGGTTCGGGGCAACTCAATGATTGATGACGGCATTCTGGACGGCGATTATGTGGTAGTTGAGGAGCAGAACGAAGTCCAAAACGGCGATATTGTCGTCGCTCTGCTGGACAATGGCTTAGCCACGCTCAAGAGATTTTTTAAAGAAAAAACCCGGGTGCGGCTGGAACCGGCCAATGCCCAGATGAAGCCGATTTACAGCCGCCATGTTCAGATTCAAGGCAAGGTCGTCGGTATCATCCGGCGCTATTAACCCCTTAATAAACCGGCTTGAGTGGTCAGTTGGGAAATGACCGAAGCGGCATTTCGAGTGGCAAAAGCCATGGCTTTTTGAATGTCGTTAGTCTTCATGAAATTTCCTAAAAAACCAGAAGCGTAAGCATCGCCGGCGCCGGTAGCATCCATTCGTTTGGCCGGAAAAATCGGCTGGTAGTAAATTTTGTCCGGCGTATAAGCATAACTGCCTTGAAGATCATAGGTCACTAGCAAAAGCGGTATTTTCAGCTTCCGGCTGTAATTGATCTTTTTTAAATCCAAATCCGGCGCGTCTCCACCCCAAATATCAGCCAGTTCGTGAGCATTAAGAATAAAGATGTCGCTCAGCTGAAAATATTCATCCAGATAATTGATGCCTTTTTTATATTCACTGCCGGACAAAGCCACCAAGGTTTTTACTCCGTGGCGCTGAGCGAATTTCAGCCAGGTTAATTTTTCTTGCTTCGGACAAAGAGCCAAATCAGCAAAATAAAACCACTGGCATTGCTGAATGGTTTTTTGGACGCGGCGGTTAAAAACCAACCGGTCGTTTTCGGCCCGATGCATGACAATCGTCTTTTCTCCGTTTTTACCCAAAAGAATGGCTGAGGTGGTAATTTGCTCGGAACTGCGATCAATTAAGTCAGTTTTGACTTTTTCCTTTTTTAATGTCTTCAGCACGAGATCTCCAGCCCAGCGATGGTCGATCTTTGCCCAGCAATAAACCTGAAAACCTTGCCGCGCCAGCCCGACGGCCGCATTGCAGCCGCCGCCGCCGACGGCTTGACAAAACTCCTTGGCCACATATTTACCGCCGTAGGCTAAAGAAAGCCGTAACCCGTCTTGGCTTTCCGGCAAATCATTGCTCTTAAAGAACAAATCTAAACTAGCGCTGCCGACAGTCAGAATTTTCATCAGATTAATGCCCTCCCGGTCATGTCGGCCGGTCGGTCGGCTCCCATGAGCTTTAACACTGTCGGCGCCACGTCAATTAAAGTGCCGGCCGCCAGCACCTGGCTTTGACCCTGCCACTGCCGGCCGCAGATAATCAACGGCACCGGATTCAGAGAATGGGAAGTGCTCACGCTGCCGGTCTGGAGATCAATCATCTCTTCCACGTTGCCATGATCGGCCGTGATCAGACAAACGCCATCTTTGGCCAAAACGGCCTTGGTAATCTTGCCCAGACATTCATCAACCACCTCACAGGCTTTAATGCCGGCGGCTAAAACGCCGCTGTGGCCGACCATGTCCGGATTGGCAAAATTCAGGAGAATAAAATGATAAATGTTTTTTTTCAGGTTTTTGAGAAAGACGTCGGTCAATTCATAGCTAGACATCTCCGGCTTTAAATCATAGGTCGCCACCTTGGCTGAAGGCACTAAAATTCTGTCTTCACCCGCCAGTTCTTTTTCATACAAGCCGTTAAAGTAATAAGTGACGAAAGCGTACTTTTCCGTCTCGGCGAGATGGAGTTGGCGCCAGCCTTTTTCGCTGATGATCCGCGGCAAGGCATAATCGACATGGCGCGGTAAAAAAGCCACCTGGGAAACCGGCAGGTTTTTTTCCAGTTCAGTCATGCTGACAAAAAAGATCTTGGGTCTCCTGCTTCTGGCAAAGTAGTGAAAATCAGAATCAACAAAAGCCCGGGTCAGTTGTCTGGCCCGATCAGTGCGGAAATTGAAAAAAATGACCGCGTCGTTGTCTTGAATGCGGCCGTCAGTAATTTTGGTCGCCGGCAGAAACTCATCAGTAATGTTTTCCTGATAATAATCTTCGACGGCTTTGGCGGCTGATATCGCTGGCTGGCCCTGACCGAGAACCAGAAGATCATAAGCAACCCGAGTTCTTTCCCAGCGCCGGTCGCGATCCATGCTGTAATAGCGACCGATCAAACTGACAATTTCACCGCTGTTGATTTCGGTTAAAACCTTTTCCAGTTCTTCGATTAAAACCAAAGCTGATTTTGGCGGTGAATCCCGGCCGTCAGTAAAAAGATGAAGTTTAACTTGTTCCTTAGCCAAGCCTTGTTTTTTCGCCAGCTGCAGCAAGGAATAAAGATGGTCTCGGTCAGCGTGGACGCTGGCCAGAGACAGCAGGCCCATTAAATGCAGACTGGCTGAATTTGACTTGGCATAATCGCAGGCCGCCAGAAAAGCCGGATTGGTAAAAAAGGAAGCGTTGCTGATCGCCAGACTGATGCGGCTGAAATACTGAGAAATCACCCGGCCGGCGCCTAAAGTCAAATGGCCGGCTTCAGAACTGCCCATTTCTCCTTCTGGCAAACCGACTGACCGGCCGGAAGTTTTCAGTTGCGTGTGCGGAAAAGCGGCCCAGAGACGATTCATCTGCGGAGTTCTGGCTAAAGAAACAGCATTGCCTGATCCTTCAGCTGCCAATCCCCAACCGTCAAGAATAATTAAAACCACTGGCTTAATCATGATTTTAATTGTGCCTCAATCAGCCACAACCGGTTATATTTGGCAATTCTTTCACCTCTGGCCGGCGCGCCAAACTTGGTGTAATCGCTGGCCAGACCGACACTGAAATCAGCAATAAAATCATCATTGGTTTCACCGGAACGGTGGGAAATAATCACCCGCCAGCCAGCTTTCCGGGCCATTTTCACCACCTGAACGGTTTCGGAAACAGTGCCTAGTTGATTCGGTTTAACTAAAATCGCGCTGCAGGCTTTTTCTTGAATCGCCCGCTGGATTCTGGCCGGATTAGTCGCCAGCAAGTCATCACCCACTAAAGTGGTGCTTTCACCCATCTCTGCCTGCAGCCGGCGCCAGTTCTGCCAGTCTTCTTCCCATAAAGGATCTTCCAAATAAAAAAGATGGTAGCGCCGGTTCAACTTCTGATAATAATCAAGCATCTCCTCAGCCGTTAACAACCGAGCTTCGTCCCTGATATGATAGCGGCCATCCTGATAAAAAAAGGCCGCGGCGACATCCAAACCTAAAAAAACATCTTCGTTTAAATGATATTGACTTTGCTTGACTGCTTCCACCATCACCTCCAGAGCGTCGGCATTGGTGAAAAGGTCAGGCGCAAAAGCACCGTCATCACCCAGGCTGTGAATGGCGTTGCGGTGAACCAAAACCTCTTTCAGCTTTAAGTAAATCTCAGTTCCCATGGCTAAAGCCTGAGAATAGCTTTTTTGGGAACTGGGAATGATCTGGAATT
>CAZTEW010000030.1:1919-9503 GCA_964612215.1 uncultured Gammaproteobacteria bacterium | reverse complement strand
AAAGAACTAAATCTTTAACCCCTTCTCGCTTTAATTTTTTTCTGCTAAAATAAAGCTAATGACAGGGAGGGCAGGACCCGCGGGCTTCTTTTTGCTGATCTCGATTCTCGAGCGCCTTGGTCGTCCTGTTTTTTATCTTCTCGCTTATCTGTTAATCGCCAGCCGCTATCTGCTGTCCGCTATCGGTCGCATTGTCTTTCGTTTAATCAAAGTCATTCTTTCGTTTATCCGAAAGACCGGCATCATCATTTTTGTTCTCTTTTTACTTTTTACTTTTTACTTTTTACTTTTCAAAGATCTGCCTCAACCCGACAAATTAATCAGCCGCGAGCAAATTGTTTCCACTAAAATTTACGACCGTCACGGGCAATTAGCCTACAAAATTTATCGCAATCAAAATCGGACCCTGGTTAACTTAGAAAAAATTCCTTTGGTTTTACAGCAAGCAACGATTGCCATTGAGAACGGCGATTTTTATTCTCACCCGGGCTTCACTATTAAAGGCATCCTGCGGGCCGCCTACAACAATTTTTTCAAAGGCACTTTGCAAGGCGGTTCGACGATTACTCAACAATTGGTGAAATTCGCTTTACTGACGCCAGAAAAAACCCTGGTCCGTAAAATCAAAGAATTAATTCTCGCTATCCAGGTCGAAGCTCATTTTTCCAAAAACGAAATTCTCCAGATGTATTTTAATGAAGTTGGTTATGGCGGTGCTGCCTATGGCGCTGAAGAAGCGGCCCAGCTTTATTTTAACAAACATGTCTGGGAGTTAAATGCCAGCGAAGCGACCCTGCTGGCTGGTTTGCCCAAAGCGCCGACCCAGTATTCGCCTTTTGGCGCCCATCCGGAAATGGCCAAAAAAAGACAGAGTGAAGTTTTGCGCCGCATGATTGAGGAGCGATTTCTCACTAGCGCTGAAGCCGAGAAAATCTATCAAACGCCTTTGATTTTTGCCCAGCCAAAAACTAATATCAAAGCGCCTCATTTTGTGATGTATGTCAAAGATTTATTGGTTCAAGAATATGGCGAAAGAGTCGTCGAAGAAGGCGGCCTGGAAGTCATCACTTCGCTGGATTTAGATATTCAAAAAATGGCTGAAGAAATTGTTGCGGCCGCAATTAAAAAACTGGCGCCGCTGCAAGTAAATAATGGCGCCGCTTTAATCACTAAACCATCAACCGGAGAAATTTTAGCGATGGTCGGCAGTAAAGATTATTTTAATTTAGAGAAAGACGGCAATGTTAATGTGACCACTAGGCCGCGTCAGCCCGGTTCAGCCATTAAAGTGGTTAATTATGCTTATGCTTTAAGCAACGGCTATACCGCGGCCACCATCCTGTCAGACTCGCCGATTACTTACCAAGTACCTGGCCAGCCGCCATACAGTCCGCGCAATTATGACTTCCGCTTTCACGGCCGAATTTCTTTGCGAACCGCCCTGGCTTCTTCTTATAATGTGCCGGCGGTCAAAGTGCTGGCTTCTTACGGCGTGGAAAAAATGATTGAGATGGGTGAAAAAATGGGCATCACCACCTGGAATGACCGCTCCCGTTTTGGCCTGTCTTTAACTTTAGGCGGCGGCGAAGTCAAAATGACTGACCTGGCGGTGGCCTACGGCGTTCTCGCTAATCTTGGCCAAAGAGTTGATTTAAAGCCAATTTTACAGGTAAAAAATTATCAGGGAAAAATATTAAAAAGCAATTCGCCAATTCACGAATTTACCAATTCGCCCACTGTCCTTGATCCGCAAGTGGCTTTTTTGTTAACCGATATTCTGGCGGATAATCAAGCCCGGGCGCCGACTTTTGGCAGTCATTCGCTGCTGATCATTCCCAATCATACTGTCGCGGTCAAAACCGGCACCACTCAAAATCTGCGCGACAACTGGACGATTGGCTATACGCCCAGTTATTTGACGGCCGTCTGGGTGGGCAATAATGACAACACGCCGATGAACCGCGTTGCCAGCGGCATTACCGGCGCCACGCCGATCTGGCACCAGATTATGAAAAATCTGCTCGCTGACCAGCCTCATGAAACCTTCCTCAGGCCCAGCGATTTACTGGAAGTTGAAGTTTGCAGTCTTAATGGTCTTTTGCCCTGCCCAGGCTGTCCAGTTAAAACTGAATATTTCTTGCCTGGCACCGAGCCGAAAACCCACTGTGACCCGGAAAAAATGAAGCGCCCAACCCCTTCAGTCAGCGATCAACTTCTTGAAGGTATCAATACCGAAAGATAGGCTAAGTTATTTTTTAAGCATCTCGAGTTGATATTTCCTGGCTTTGGCAAAAATTTCTTTTTTCGCTTTTTCCCAAGAAAAGCTTTTTTTCAAAATCATCACTTTGCGGCCTCTTTTTTCCTCAATATCGTCAAAATAAGATAAAGCCCTTAAAGAAAAATATTGATTAAAGTTAGGATATCTCTTTTTGACAAAAGAAAAAATTTCTTCAAGAGAAAAAAATTTTAGAAGAAAAAAAACATCAACATAATCTCTTTTCACCGGCCTGTGGCTAATGGCAATCATTTTCATAGCGGCAATGTCTTCAACGCTGGCCACAGCCACGCCTTTTATTTTCACCAGCTTTTTGACTAATGGATACTCGTAATAGAAAAACGAAGCATCGCTCTTGTCAAAATCAACTGAAGTCCGGTGGCCGAGTTGCAAAGCCAGTCCGGTGCCGCCAGCCAAATAAAAACCCTTTTTAGTCAAAAAATCCAAGTTAGAAAAAACTCGCCCTTGCTCTTTGTTAAGAATATTAAGATAAAATTTTTTCATCTATGGCCGCAGGTCTAAAACTGCCTTATTAAAAGTTTCTTTGCTTAACTTAAGATTAAAAATTTTTTGCCAGTAAGCAAGAATGTTTTTCAGCCACATGCCTCTCATCGGCGAAACAATCGCCTCTTTTATCTCTTTTTGAGAATAATTTCTACCTAACCAGCGAAGAGCTTCGTCATCGCCTTTGTTAAGAACCTGAGTGATAATTAACCTCTTATCCTCTTTGAGGTTCAGCTCTTGTAGATCATAAGAAGCCAGGCAGGGCTGTAAAAATTTCGGCAGCATCAGTCTATTTTAGCATATTTTCAGCCAGTAAACTACCAGCCGCCACTACTGCCGCCGCCGCCAGAAGAGCCGCCGCCTCGTCCAAAGGACGATCGGCCTCTGGCCGAAAAGCCGCTTCGGCCTCTGGCCGAAAAACCGCCCCGACTCGGCCAAAAACCAGTCCGCCGGCCGGCCGCCTGCAGTTTTTTATAATTCCGGGAAAAAAGAAAATCAAGAAGCAAACCAATCCCTCCCAATAAAAATGCCATGCCTAAAGCCGCTAATAAGCCGCCGACAACTAAACCCAGGAAGCCGCCGCCAAGACCGCCGAGGATGCCGCCGGTGATAAACTCTTTGCTCCGACCCAAAAAGGCTGACAGCCAAATTAAAAAAATGGCTCCGAAAATAAACAAAACAAAAAACTGGCTGACTTTTTCCTCGACTAATTCCGCTTCCTGTGGCGGTTCTCCGGAACGAATATATTCTTCCAGCTTCGCCACGGCCAACTCTACCCCTTCATCATATTTTTCTTCTCTAAAGCTCGGCTGCATCTGCTCCCGGATAATCCGGCCGGCCCGGCCGTCAGTAATTACCCACTCCAAACCATAACCAACTTCAATCCGGATTTTCCGGTCGTCCCGGCTGATTAAAACCAAAAGGCCATTGTCTTCGGTTTTCTTGCCGATGCCCCAAATTTCGAATAAACGAACCGCGTATTCTTCGATAGTTTCATCGTCTAAACTGGCAACTGTCACCACGCTAATTTCCGCCTTGGTTTCTTTTTCAAAATCGCTGAGGTTTTTTTCCAATTCCTGCCTAAAATCAACTGGCAGCATTTGGCCAAAATCGTTCACATAGCCGGTCGGCTGAGGAAGATCGGCCGCTAAAATCCTCCCGGCAAAAAAGCACCTCAGCCAAATGAGAGCTAAAATTATGAAGACTTTCTTCATGCTTTAAAATTCCACTTGCGGCGGCGTTTCGGCAGCCTCAACTGACTCAAAGAAAGAGCGCTCGCTGAAACCAAACAGGCTGGCAAAGAACCGACCCGGCACTTGCTTAATGGCGGTGTTGTAATCCTGAACCAGCTCGTTAAAGCGCCGGCGCTCAACGCTAATCCGGTTTTCCGTGCCGGCCAATTCGTCCATTAATTGGGTGACATTCTCGCTGGACCGTAATTCCGGATAATTTTCCATGATGACCAAAAGCCTGGCCAAAGCTGATTCCACTTCGCCGGCGGCTTTAACCTTGTCTTCAACTGTAGCGGCGCCAGCGTATTTAGTCCGCGCCTCGGCAATTAAGCCAAAAACCTCCTGCTCCTGCTTCATCATCCCTTTGACTGATTCAACTAAATTGGGAATTAAGTCAAAGCGGCGCTGGTACTGGGTTTCCACCTGAGCCCACTGGCCGTCAATCGCCTGAGTCTTGCTCACCAGGGAATTATAAAAACCCATTAAATAGAGTCCTAGCCAAACCAAAGCACCGATAATTAACCATTTTTTCATTCTCTCCTCACCTCCTTTCGACTTCGCTCCTTTCGACTTCTAAGCCTTTCTCAATTGTCATTTCATAAGGCTTGGTGATGTTTCTTAAAAATCCGGGCAAGTCTTTTTTCAGCCAGAAGATTAAGGATAAACCGACGGTCACTAAAAAAAGAATCACCACTGCTTTCCGACCCGCGGCTTCGCTTTGCTTAAAACTAATCCTCTGCCGCGGCTGGTCTTCGAAATCTTGGTTTTCTTCTTGCCTCTTTCTCATCATCAACTTCTATTTTGCCTGATTTGCGGATAAGATGCAACCTTAATCTTCAATTCTTTAATCATCTTAAAATGCTTGATGTTGCCAGTCATTAAAGTCAAATTGTGTCTGATGGCGCTGGCGGCAATCATCGCGTCAAGTATCAATAAGCCGTGAGAAAGCGTGTATTTCTCCATCAGTTTCAAAGCCAACTCAGAAACCTGTTTATCAATCGCTAAAACCCTGGTTGTTTGAAAAAAACTTTTGGCAAATTTTAATTCTTTTTTATTTCTTACTCCCTGATAAATTTCGCCAGCAGTGATCGCGGAAACAATAATTTCTTCCAAAGAATCCAAAAAAACAACTGCTTTTTCTTTTTCTTTTAAAAAATCAATGATAATATTGCTATCGATTAAATATTGGCGCATACTCTTAATCTTTAATCCTGAAGCTTTGTCTTTGTCTTAATTTAGAAATCCAGGCCGCTGAATTTTTCATGTCTTTTCTATCTTTCCACATACCGCAGGCAGATAAACTACTTAAGTTTCTTTTTTGTTTCTTTTTATCAGCTTCGGCCATATCGGCGACAGGAATCATCATCGCTTTTTTTCTGCCAAATTTAGACACCAAAAAAGACTGCCTGCCAATGGCCACCTTTTCTAAAACTTCGGCTAAATTGTCTCTTAATTCTTTCGTGGAAATTACTTGCAAATTTTGCATAGTTAGAATTTATCACACTTTGCAAACTTTGTCAAGCAGCAGACAAATCTCGATAATAGGCAAGAGTCTCTTGGCTGATTTTGGACCAGGCGTATTTTTGGGCTTGACGCTCACCCCAGCAACCTAGTTTCTCTCTTAAACTTTGGGATTCAAGCAAGCGGTTTAAACTTTTAGCTAAAGCGTTGATGTTTTTCACTGGCGCCAAGCAGTCCTGGCAAGGATAATCAGCCAGCACCTCTTGATAACCCGGGTTGGCAAAACCAACAATCGGTTTGGCCATCGCCATCGCTTCCAAAAGAACAATGCCAAAACTTTCGCTGCCGATCGAAGGAAAACAGCAAATATCAGCGCTGGCATAATAACGGACCAAATCATCGTCTTTAACCCGGCCTACTAATTCCACATTGGTTAATTGCCGAACCGCCGCGTAAAGCTCGATTTCGACTTTTCTCGGCCCAGAGCCGACCACAATCAGACGCCGGTTCTGGTTGTCCATTTTTTCCCAGGCTCTCATTAAATAAATCCCGCCTTTGCGGCTTTCCAGTCGGCCAATAAAAAGAACATTCAATTTGCCGTCTTGATATTTTTTCAGCGGCTCTATTCGCAGATTAAACCGCTCTAAATCAATGCCAGTCGGAATAACCGTAATTTTTTTTTGAAAAAACTTTTGCCAGCAATTTTTGGCAGTCTGGGAAATGGCCATTAAGCCGCTAAGTTTTTTTTCGAAAACTTCCGAAAAGGGCTTCATCAAACCCTCGATATTACCCATTAAAGAAGTCTCGTTTTCCCAGGCCGAGCAAAAAGTGGCCACGTTAATCGCTCGGGAGGCAAAAAGAAGCTGCCAGGATAAAAAAGGCACCAACGGTTCATGAAAATGAAGCAGGTCAAATTTTTCCCGCCGGAGAATTTTTTTAATGTCCTGATTTTCAAAACACAGGCTTAATCTGCCCCAGCTGCCGGTACCAGAGGGAATCGGCAGGGAGCGGCCTAAAAGGAGAAAGTCTTTCGGCGCTGTTCTTCTTGTTGCCGGACCGATGACTTTCACTTGATGGCCAGCTTTTTTTAACTCTTGATAAAAAGAAATAACATGCTGACGCACGCCACCCGGACTAAACAAATCATAAGGACAAACCAAACCTATTTTCATGAAGATATTATACCTTATTTATACGTTTTTTCGTCGCGGCGCCTGATATCTAAAATAGCGACCACCTTTTTCTTGTCGTCGATATCAAAAAGAAGGCGATAATTACCGATTCTAAAACGATAAGAAGCGATTGGAACGTAACCCAGCTTAATCGTGCCAGAGCAGCGAGGGTTTTCTTCTAATCTGAAAATTGTCTTTTTAATTTTTTTCAGGTCTTTTGGAGGAAATTTCTTGAGAGATTTTTGAGTCTTGGAGGAAAGAATAGCCTGATACATTAAACGCCAAGTTTCTTAAAAAATTTTTTAGCGGCCGCGCCTTTACCGGCTTGAATCTCTTTTTTAGCCGCCAAAAGCTCGCTGAAATAAGCGGGATCGCCAAATTCCTTCATTGCTTCTTGAAGCTCAAGATACTCTTCAATCGCCATTAAAACAGCGGCTGGTTTGCCTTGTTTAGTCACCACCAGTTCTCCTTCTTTTAAACCTGCCAAAAGAAAAGGCAGTTTTTTTCTCAATTCATAAGTGCCAACAAACTGGTTCTGTATTAAAGAATTCATAATCTATTTATAACATATCCTTTATGCTTTTGTCAACCACCACGGCCTAAAGGCCGGGGCCTGCGATTAAGGTATGTCAGCAAGTGGTGTGGATGAGGGCGTTGAGTTTTTTATTTTTAGCGGCTAACTGATTATATTTGACAATGGCTCGAAGCGTGACAGCGATGATCAACTTCACGCCGGCTTTTTTGATTTTTTCCTTAATGGCTGATGTCAGCCGTAAAATACCGCCGGTGCCAGTGGCGATGATAATGATTTCCGGCTGGTTGCTTAGAAGCCGCTCCATCTCCCAATCACCAATCAAATGATCACTGCCTAATTCCTGTTCTAATCGGGAATCATCTCGCGGTTCAATTTGATCGCCAATCAGTAAAACATCACCATAAG
>CAZTEW010000030.1:0-1819 GCA_964612215.1 uncultured Gammaproteobacteria bacterium | reverse complement strand
CCGTGGCCGGGATAAACCAGGGTTTTTGGCGGCAAAGAAAGAATTTTTTTAAGAGATTTTCCCAGGTCGGCCGCTGAACTGAATTCCAAGTCGGCCCGGCCGATGCCTTCGCGAAAAAGCAAGTCGTCGCTGAAAAGAATCGCGTCACGCTCGCTGTAAAGACAAATGGCGCCGGGCGTATGGCCAGGAGTGTGGATGACAGTCAGTGTTTCCCGGCCGAATTCTATTTTCTCAGCGTCTTTGACAGTTTGCCATTTTTGCGGCGGTAAAACCAACCGCCGAGTCCATTTTTTCACTGGCAGCACTTCTTGCTCATGAATCAAAAAAGGGATCTGAAAATTCAGTCTGATTTCTTCGGCAGCCATCAAGTGGTCTAAATGAGCGTGAGTAGCCATGACAAACTTGGGCTTTAATTTTAACTGAAGAATCTTGTCGCTGATAAAATCAGCTTCGTCAGCCGGATCAATGACGACTGTCTCATTAGTCTTCTCGCAAATCGCCAGATAGCAGTTAGTCCCTAATTCGCCGACAGTCAAACACTGAACTTTCATGTCAAGAAAAGAGTGGCGAGAACATGCCGATCAGAAAAATCATTGCCAGGGCCGCTAATAAAAAGGAAGGCAAACGGAGAGAGTAAGCAGGCTGGCGTTGGCCGACTTTCTGGGCCCGATGAAAAAGAACAATAATCAACACTCCCTCTAGGCCACCCATCAAAGCGCCGGTAATCCCCAAAACCTGAATAAAATTTTTGGCGCCGGCTAAAAACAAAAGCCAGGCCGGCAAAATGGCTAAGACAAAGGCAGCCAGCCGCGCTAGCTGAAAATCCCGAAACCAAACTTCCCGCAGAACATAACCCAGAGCTAAATAAGAAGTCGTCATCGTTAAAACCCCTAAAAACGCGCCTAAATGCACAATCCAGTCCGGCAAAAGGCCGATTAAGCCGGAAATTGCATCATCGCTGGTCAGCGGACCGCTGATACCCACCACCACGCTGCTAAACAAAAGATAAACCAGCAGGGGGATAAGCGAGCCCCAAACAATTGCCTTTTTTAGTTGCTCCGGTTGACTCCGGAGAATCTCTTCCATTTCCGGAATCACCGAAGCGCCGAAAAAAGCAAAAAGAATGACGCCATAAGGCAGAAAAAGAAAATCAAGATTCGGTGGGGAAAAGTGGGCCAGCTGAATTTCGCCAATGCCTAAAAGGCTCAGCAGGCCGATTAAAGCCAAAAGCAGACTGACGAGCAGGCCTTCCAAAAAAGAAATGCTTCTCAAGCCAAAAAACAGGGCGGTTGAGGCGCAAACAAAAAAGAAAAGGCTGAAAATGACTGGGCTTGTTCCCGGAAAAATCAAATTCAAAAATTCGCCGGTTTTAATCAGATAGGCTAAAAGGGCGCCGTAGGCCGAGACAAAAATCGCCAGCGTCGCCACAAGCTTCCCCCAGCCGCCTAAATAAATCGCCGCATAGCCAGAAAGCTGATGGTCGCCGGCTGTCCGGAGCACTACTTCGCCGTAAAGCAAATTTAAAAGCAAAACCATGCCGGCCAAAAAGAAAAGATAAATCAGCCCCGGTAAAAAACCAATCTGGTTAATGACATAAGGCAGGCCAAAAATACCCGCGCCGATGACCGCGCCCACTAAAACCGCTGTCGCCCGAAAAGTCTTAGAATTCATTTTCCCAAAGCTCCTTCAGAGCTTTTAATGGCAAACCCATGACATTATGATAATCACCCCTAATTGATTCTATCAGAAAATCGCCGTGCTCCTGAATAGCATAAGCGGCCGCCTTGTCTAAAGGATTAACTTTTGCCAGATAGCGGTT
>CAZTEW010000029.1:0-9507 GCA_964612215.1 uncultured Gammaproteobacteria bacterium | reverse complement strand
CTCGTCTGGGGCGTAGACCCAGACTTCTTCATCCTTGCGGTATTTGAAGGTTTCCTCAGGTTTGAAAATCAATTTTTCTTCTTTGGCCGCGGTTGCCGGCGCGTCCGAAGCGTGGATAATGTTGTGCTGGCCGCTCATGCTGAAGTCTCCCCGGATGGAACCGGCCTCAGCCTCCCGGCCAGTGGTCGTGCCGCAGAGCTTGCGCACCGCGGCCACGCATTGATAGCCTTCCCAAAGCATGGCAATTACTGGTGAAGAGGACATGAAACCTTTCAGGCTGACGAAAAAATTCTTGTCTTGGTGGTGAACATACCACTGATCCAAAATTTCGTCGGTCAAAACCGCCATTTTGATGGCCACCAGCTTCAGGCCCTTGCGCTCAAAGCGGGAGATAATCTCGCCGACCAGGCCGCGCTGGAGAGCATCAGGCTTAACAAGAACAACAGAACGCTGCATGTTTCCTCGCTTTCGCTCGGTCAAATTTAAAATTTAAAATTAAAAATTAAAAATTTGTAATTTGTCATTTGTAATTTGAAATTTTTAAAAACTGGCCAAGCTTTTCACAAACCGCGCTTCGTCCTTATATGGCCCCACGATAGCAAGGTTTAAATTCCTTGTCAAGAAGATCGCGCGGCTCACCCGCTGGATATCAGCTAAGCTGACTTTGTCAATGCCGGCGATGATTTCCTCCGGCATCCGCACCCGGCCATCCAACAGGAGTGAGCGGCCGCAAAGTCCAGCGACAGCATGACTATCCTCCAAGGAAAGAATTAAATGACCTTTCAAATATTCTTTGGCTTTCTTCAGCTCGTCTAGAATCATTTCTGATTGATCCCGGCCGATTTTTTGATATTCAGTTAAAATTACTTTAATCGCTTGGTCAATTTTCCGGGGATCGGTGCCAACTTGAGTCACCAGATGGCCGGTTTCCCGAAAGTGACCGAGGCTGGTGCGAACATAATAAGCCAGGCCTCTTCTTTCCCGGACTTCTTCAAACAAGCGCGAACTCATGCCGCCGCCGAGAATGGTCGCCAGCACCGAAAGGACATAGCGGTCAGGATGGCTTCTCTTAAAAGTCGGCACGCCTAAACAAAAATGGGCTTGTTCTGTTTTTTTGAATTCGATTTTTAGCCGCGGCCGGCTCGTTGAGCTTTTGATCTTCTGCCGCGGCTCAGGAATCTTTTCTGCCGCAGCCTTCGCCACGCCGGGCCAATTGCGGAGAACCAGCTCGATTTTGTCGGTCTTCCCTTCGATGCCGCCGGCAATGCTGACGACGATTCTCTTCAAGCGATAGAAACGCTCCAGATAGTCTAAAAAGTCCTGGCGCCGCAACTGGCGAATGTTGCTGCGTTTGCCGATAATCCGGCGGCCTAGCGGCCCGGGAGAATACAGCAGTGACTCGAAAACTTCATCCACTTTCTCCATCGGCAGGTCCTCATACATGCTGATTTCCTCCAAAATCACTCCCCTCTCCTTGTCGATTTCTTTAGGATCGAATTTTGAATTGCGGAGAATGTCAGTCAAAATCGCCAAGCTTTTTTCTAGGTGCTGGACGCCGGCTTTGATAAAGAAAGATGTCTGTTCTTTACCAGTGCCGGCGTTCATCACCGCGCCAAAGCTGTCAACCTCGGTGGAAATGTCCCGAGCGGTCGGCCGCTTTTTGGTGCCTTTGAAAAACAAATGCTCAGCAAAATGGGAAATGCCGTTATTCGCATTGGTCTCATAGCGGCTGCCGCTGGCAACATTAATCTCTACGGTCATTGATTTCACCGGCAGGGCGACGGTCACCAGCCGCAAGCCGTTCTTCAATGTCTTTATCCGAGGTTTCACAAACAAAGATGATAGCATAAATTGTGAAAACATCAAGCCATCAAAAGATAACAGAAGATATCAAAGGCTATTGATTGCCTTTTCTGGAAAAAAGATAATCCTTAGCCTCTTTTCCTCCACTCTCTTGTGGATAACTCCGGCTAGGCCCGAACCAAGCCCTGATAAATAACATCTCTTTTCAAAGATTTTTTTGGCTGTTTTTCTTTAGCAGAAGCATCAAGAGATTGACGAAGAGTGATTTTTTTATTTTTTTTCCAACCAGCCTCTTAATTGATGTTTTTTGATCTGGTTGGGTTTGATATAGTCCGCCCGCCTCATCGGCGGGCTGGCGGAGTTAAAGGCCGGATTCTGGCGGCAGCTCCAAAGGCTCTTCCATGGCCGGCGAAGGCAGCGGCTCTGGTTCGGCTAAAACTTCTTCTAGCGGTGCCTTTGCTTCGGTCACCGCTTCTTCCGGCTGCAGCCGGCTGGCCAATTCATCCAGTTCTTTTTTGACCTTTTCCCAGTCAGCCGCCTCAGGCGAAACTAGGCCTAAAGTCACCTGCAGCGCCTGATAAGCCTCGGCGTATTTTTTCTGCTCCCGGTAGGCCGCGGCCAAATTATAATAAGCATTGGCTAAATCAGGCTTTAAAGAAGCGGCTATTTTAAACTGATCCGCGGCGGCTTCAAAATTATTCAAAGCATAATAAAGACCGCCTAAGCCAAGCCTTAAATTAGGCTGATTAGGATTGAGCTTAATGGTGTTCGAATAAGCGTTCAGAGCCCACTGATCCGCTTCCTGGGCCAAATTAATCAGGTTGTGATAAAGCCTGGCCAGGTTCTCCCAGGCCAAGCTGGAAGCCGGATTAAGCGTCACCGCCGCCTTCGCTTCTCTAATCGCCTGCTGGATTAATTGGCTGATGGTCTGTCGTTCCTGAGCAGTTAATTCTTCGCCTTTGGCGGCCAAAGCGTTCGCCAAAGCAAAATTGGTTTGAGAATAAGCCAGCCGGTAGGAGCTTTGATAAGGATTCAGTTCAATCGCCTTAATTTGGAATTGATAAACCTGGCCGCCTAAATTCTGCTCGGCCGCCGTCAATGACTTTTGGTAGTAAATCTCCGCCGCTAAAGCCCGACCGCTCAAGTAAAAAATCAGTCCGGCACAAACTAAACAGCTGCTGACTAGAACCGCGCTGACCATTGGCTTTTTGGTTAAATTCGCTCTTTTCACAACCAGCCGTCGGCTGCCAATTGCCAATAAACAGAAAAAGGTGAACAAAAAGAGAAAATTAATCGGCAGGAAAAACATCAGGATAAAGGCTAAAATCACTGAAAGGCTATAAAAACTGCGGCCAATTAAGAACAACCAAGCTCCCAAGCCAAGACTGCCGACAGTGGTTAGCAGTTGAAGATAATAATTGCTAGAAACAGTAAAGTTAAAATCCCAGAAAGGGGTTTGATTGTAAAAATCCGGCTTAAAGCGGGTAAAAGCCGAAAGGAAATTAGCCGGCCCGACGCCTAAGAAAGGCGAATTTTTAAAGACTTCGATGGCAATTACCCAGCCGCTCAAATAAGGCAGAAAAGACGGTTTCGCTATGGTTAGCAATTGCCAAATGGAGACTGCTAAGCCGCTAAGGATAATCAAAATAAACAGCCAGCGGAGAACTTGCTTTTGCCGGCCTTGAAAGCCAAACGGTAAAATCAGTAGAAAAAAGGCGGCTGAGGCCAAAACGCCGCCGCTGGGCGTAAAAGAGCGGCTCTGCAGCCAGAGCGGCCAGCCGGCTATTTTGACTAAATCAAAAAATTTAATCAGGTTCCAGAATGCCAAAACGACGGCGCTTAATCCCAGGCCACTAATTATTAGCCGCGACTGTCTCTGAGAAGAGTTGGTGATAAAAAAATAAAGACCGGTTAAGGCCAGAATCGTGCCGGTGCTGCCTGGGTTTAAAAAAGCCAAGCCGGCTAGCAAGCAGACGATAATTTTATTGATCTTATTAATCATTTTAATTAACAATCCACCAGTTGATTTTTAAATCCTCGGCGAAAGGCTCTTGCAAACGAATTTCAAAACGATTCTCAACCGTCATTTGTGAGCAATGATGCCGTTAGCGACAAAGTTATGAGTTCTTTCGACCTCAATATCATAGACTTGTTCTTCTCCCACATACTCGATTGAGGCGATTTTTCCCCAGGTTTCATACTTCTTCACCTCCCCTCGGCTGGTTAGAAAATAAACGCCCGCTAATTCTAGCACCTTAGCTACATAAAGGCCGTAGCCAAATCTCATGAAGTGTATAGTATGTCCTGGACACCGCACATTGCTCTCTTGACAAGATCATTACTGCTTGGTATATTGAGTATGTTATTAGCAGTCGTTCTTGATCGTTTATCAATATGAACACTTTTAATTTTTGGCAAGTTATTAATTCGGCTCAAATTTCTACCGCCCTGGTTTTGATTGCTGCTTTCTTGGGCATTCTGGTGTTCTTCAAAAGCGCGAGCCGCTAGGTCTTTGATTTGAACATAGTTAATTTCAGAAAACTCGGAAAACTCAGAGGATCGGAACTCCAGAGAATCGGATGAATCAGATAAATCAGAATTTCTGGTTTTCTGATTGTCTAAGTTTGTCTAAGTTTTTCTACATTTTTTCTGGAGTCTGGATGCCCAGCAAATCAAGGCCGTTTTGCAAAACCTGGGCCACGGCCGTTGTCAAAGCCAACCGAAAATCATTGCCTATAATCCGATGCTTGTTATAAAACAAATTAAACTTCTGGGCCAGGTCAAAGAGATAGTTAGCGATTAAATTCGGCGCGTACTTCTTCCCTGCCTCGCGAACCACTTCGGGAAATTTATAAATCGTCCGCAATATCATTAATTCTTCGGTATTAAGCTTTAAGTTTTGAATTGCCCGCTTTACGGGATTTCTTCGAAATGTGAATTTTAATTTGTCATTTGAAATTTGAAATTTGGCATTCTCCAATACGCTTTTGGCACGGACAAAAGTGTATTGGAGGTACGGCCCGGAATTCCCTGCCAAAGAAAGGCTTTCGTCAATGTCAAAAACCAGTTCGGTCTGCGGCTCCAGTTTAAGCATTGAGTATTTGACCGCACCCACCGCCACCTGTTCAGCGATCTCCGGCTTCATCTTAAATACCTTGAGCAGTCTTTTCTTGGCTTCATCCAAAAGCCATTCAGCCGTCACCACCTGACCTGACCGAGAACTCATTTTGCCTTTTTTCAGCCTGACCCAGCCGTAAACCCGGTGATATTCTTTAGCTTTGCTGGCTGGCACCACCGACTCCAAAGCCTTGAAAACCACCTGAAAATAGCCGCTTTGCTCTGGCCCGACCACATGGACGATTAAATCAGGCTGGTATTCTTGAAACTGCAGCTGGCCCAAACCCATGTCTTTGGCTTCATAAGTGGGAAAACCCAGGCTGTTAATAAAAACCCGATTGTGCAGGCCGTATTTTTCAGCGTCAAAAATAATCGCGCCCTGGCTTTTAGCAAACACTTTGTCTAAGCGCTGAAGAACCAGCTTTTTGCCGAGTTCAGCCACTTCGCTTTCAAAATACAAGCGGTTAAATTTTGTGCCTAACCGCTGATAAATCCGATCAAAATAATCTAAACTCCACTGCCGGGTTTCCTGATAAAGAGGCATCACCGCCTGGTCGCGGCCGTAAAGCTGTTCGTTAATCTTTATAATCTCTTGCTTCGCCTTTTCATCCTCTTCATAAGCTTTATTTCCAGCCGCATAAGCTTCAGCCAGGAATTTTATTTTTTTATCGAGAGTTTTTAGTTTTTCGTTTTTAGTTTTTAGTTTCGCCAAAGCCCAAAGGGCTTTGGCAATATGCAAACCGACGTCGCCCTGATAATTGGCGCGGATCACCTGATCCCCTAGCGCTCCCAATATCCGACTGATAGATTCTCCCAAACAGACGTTGCGCAGGTGGCCGAGATGAAACTGTTTATGAGTGTTAGGGTGAGCGAACTCTACCATGATTTTCTTGCCATGGGCAATGGTGAGCTTGCCGAATCCACCGTCCTCTTTTAGCACTGGCGGAAGTTGTTTGCTAAGCCACTTTGGGGATAAAAAGAAGTTAATAAAGCCCGGGCTTACCACCTCGACTTTTTCCAGAAAATCAACCTTGGGTAATTTCGCCGCGATTTTCTCGGCCAAATCCATTGGAGATTTGACATTTGAGCTTTGACATTTGACATTCTCAAATTTTGCCAAAGCAAAATTTGAGGAATAATCGCCGTGCTCGAGACTCTCCGGATGCTCAAGACAAATCTCTGCGATCTTGACCCCGGCTACTTGAGCCAGCAATTCTTTAATCTGATAACTGATAGAGTTTTTATCAACCTTAAATTGCATCTTGACAAACCTTTCTTATCATGATATATATTATTTTAATTGTGCCCCTTGCCTCCGGCGAGGGGTCATTTTTTTGTAAAGATCAGTCTTGAGTTTCTTAATTGAAGCTTTGAAAATCCCCCTTTTTATATTCCATACCTCTCTTCCTAGGTAACCATACATATAGATAACAATTACTTGTTTTTTTCTTTTAATCAAGCGTTTATATAGCGTCGCAAAATCGCCGTCGCCAGAGAAGAAAATGAAGCTGGTAAATTTATCTAAACGCTCAAAACAATCCAAGCCAATTTCTAAATCAAAGTCACACTTCCTGATCCAAACTATTTCCCCTTTTTCTGTCTTCTTAGGTAGATATTTAACTGGCTTTGTTACTACTCGGCAGCCAATCTCCCGAGCCTGTTTAATTTGCTCTCTAGAGGCTGGATGTCTATCGGTGCCAAAATAGAAATTAACTTCTTTTACTCGGGAATAGGTTTTGAGATATTTAAAAAGCTTTTTCAGATCAATGTCCTTTTTCAACGAATCCCGCCAATGATAAACATTGGCCCAGTCTATAAAAACCGCTGTTTTACCTTTAAGTTTAAGCTTAAACCGCATCTTGATGCTCAGTCCCGTTCACATTATAGCAGAAGTTTAATCGGTTCTGAAGACATCGCGCCGGAAGAAAAATTAACCGTTATAACCGATAAACTCAAGCGTCGCCCAAGTTCCAAAGCTATTCGCAATCTTTTTTGGCAAAATATCTTCAGCTGCTTGTCGAACCGGCTGAGGAAGAATTTTTACTATTCCGCGAGCAATATCAGTCGGCACGCCTCCGGCCAGCATTAACTGGGCGGCGCTTCCCTTTCTATCTGGATTTAATTGTCTAGCGGCCGCTTGCAGTCTTCGCCTAGGAAAAACGTCCATTAAGCTTCTTTGGGAAATTAGTTCTGTTCCTGATATCATTCCTTGGTCATAGCCAACAATCATCGGGAAAACATCATTGTTTCTTTTTCGATGATCAACGAAGAAAAGACAAGGAGGGTCTTGCGGCAGCGGCACTGGCGGCCAAACTGACGTCGCTTGAATATCGGCAATCCAAACATTTCCGTCAGTCTCTAAAACCGAGTAACCGACAATCCTTGGCTGGGCCCATCTCATGCCGGCGTAAAGCTTCCTCATCACTTCTTCAGCCACTGCCTCCACTCTCCGTCCCGGATGATCAACTTCGACAAAACCCGGGCTAACCTCCTCCAGCGCTTGCCCTAATCGACCCAAAGAACAAGAATCCACATAGGCCTCGGCTAGAGCTTCGGCTCTAGCTATTCCTACTCTGCCTGCGTTACGGGGATTTTCTAAATCCTTTGATTTCCATCTGACTTTTCCTCTTAAAACGTTTTCTTCTCTTGACCCAAAAACAGATGAAAGTTTAGTGGCGGGCGAAGCGCAAGGATCAATAGGACTACCTTCAACAAAACCGACTAAAGCGACCACATCTAAATTTTCGCTTGGCTTTTGCACCCGAGCGACCACCTGGCCTGCGCCAGTAACAATTAAAGCATCAATTTCTAAACCTTGAAAAGGCTGGCGCGGCACCCGGCCGCCATTTCTTTCGGCTAATAATGTTTCTATAGTCCTTCTGTCGATAAAAACATTATCTGGACAATTAACGCGCAGCGGCTCTGGTTCGGCGACCGCCGGCCCTCGCGGCCGTTCTAAAGGGGAAGTTAAGGCTCTCGAAAAGCTGGGCAACATCGATCGAGGGGTTTCTTGAGCAAGAGGCGACAAGGGTCGAGAAGCCACTGCCAGCGTCGTCCCTGCCACTACCCAAGGTAAATTAAGAATTCTTTCCCTGGCAGTTTGAATCCTAACTTCTTGTGAGAACATTTTATCCGGGCAGGCGCATCCTTTCTATATCATAAACTATAAGTTTTGTCAATTCCTATTGACAAAATTGACTAATCGTGTTATAAGATAAAATATGACCGAAATATCACGGGTGCAAATGTTCATCGGAACTTCTGTTTTACATAATTCTAGTCAAGAAGTAGTAGAAAATATCATCGGTTCACTCAAAAACAGAGCAGCAAGGGATAACGACTTAGCCTGTATACTGAACGGCCCGGTAAGCTTTCCTAGGTCTCCTTGGCAAGCCAAAATGGCAAAATTAGGAGTAAGACTCGGCCTGGGAGAATTGGTGGATATGAATATTACTAGAAACCAGCAAGGTAGAATAATAGAAGCCTCTCTTTCTGGATAATAAATTTCCTTTTAAATCGTTCTCCACAATCTCATCTAGATGATAGGCGATCGCATGTCTGTCTGATTAACTACTTGGGTTTGATTTTGAGGAAGAGCCGCCGGCTTAAGTCTAAATAGAATTTTTGGAGCTGTTTTTTATCAAAAGGCTTGATTGTTTTGGGGAAATAGCGCAGGTTTTTGACTTCAGCAATCATGTTGGCAAAGTAAAACTCGTTCAGGCCGAGATCTTTTTGTTTAGTTCGCTGAAAAAGATTCATGAAATCAAGCTTGGTTTCTTTAAAAATAAAGTAAAGGTCTAAATAATCCTTAGCTTCGAAACGGCTATAAATCGTTAAAATTTTGCCGGCGGCAATGTTTTCTAAAGAATCGATAATCATCGAGTCTATTTTTTTTCTTTTGCCAAAAGCCACTGGTTGATCTTGAACAATATCTATTCTTTGAAGCCATTTCTCTCTCTTATTCTCAAAATAAATCTCGTTGTAGGTTTTAGTTTTAACCTTTATGCGAATTTGAGAATTAGTTTCCCGGGCTATTTCTTCAATAATTTTAGTCAACTCGAGAGCGTCAAATGGTTTTAAGGTAAAAAAATCCAAATCCTTGCTTTGGCGATGACCAAGATAAAAAGCAGCTAAAGCTGTTCCGCCGGTTAAGAAAAACTGCGAACCAATTGACGCGTGAAAAAACGATTTCAGAATTTCGATTTGGTATTGAGTTAAAACAGGATTATTTTTAAGAGGCAACATGACAATTCCAGGCGGCAAAAGCTCTTTGCCAGCATTTTTCTACTTCTTTTCTCATTTTCAATTTCGGAAAAATAGCCATAATCTCTCTTAAGCTTAAATATTTAAACACATCCTGAAACCGGGCGTGAGATAAAATCCGCGCCACCAACCAGCGCCGGCTGAACTCGTCGCCTTTCTTGAGAATCTTTTTGACTTCCTGCTCGCTTAAATCATAATCCCAGAGAAAGTACGGTATCTTTTTCTTCATGCTTTAATTTTACAAAAACCAACCCCGGAAGTCAATGAACTGTACTAGTCACACACTTTTTCGACATTAAGCCTCTGGAGAGCAGGTAATCCAGC
>CAZTEW010000028.1:0-9658 GCA_964612215.1 uncultured Gammaproteobacteria bacterium | reverse complement strand
TTAGGAAGTTTTTGTAGGAAAAGAACAGAGGCTTTAACTCCAGCCCCGTGAGGGATAAAAGTTTCTGGCGGCAAGGAAACAACCGCTAAAATCCGAGCATTATCTTTAATAAACTGACGAACATAACCAAGAGTTGAATTTGTTAAATCGCCATCAGGTAAAACAATTGCCATCCGTCCATAATTGGCCAATAGCTGAAAACACCGTTCAATAAAAAGAATATCCGGAACTTGTCCTTTTTGAAGTTGATCAGTTTTAACCCATTGACTACCTTGCTTATCTTTTCTCCACTTATATCCCAATTCATAGCTTCTCAAAATTCTTTTATCTGTAACTTTTCCCTTACTTCCAAACGGCGGATTGGTCATCAAAACCTTAAAGCTCCCTGGTCTTAATGGACCGGCTCCAGCATTTTTTGCTACTTCACTTAAATCATCAAAATTTATCAAGCTGTTGGCAGCAAAAATGCCAGTATGACCATCGTCATATAAAATCATGTGCATCTTTGCTACTTGAGCTAAATCAGGATTAATATCAACGCCGCAAATATAAGCATGAGCGTAATCTTTAACAAATCCCGCTATCTCTTTTTTATTTAACTCTCTTCTTCCTTTTTCAAACTGGCTTCTAACTTCATTCATTCCTTTAACTAAAAATCCGCCCGAACCACAAGCGGGATCAATAAATAATTCGCCATTTTTAGGCTCAAGCATTTCAACTACTAATCGAACTATTGGGTGGGGAGTAAAAAACTCTCCTCTTTCGCCTCTTTGGTGCGCATAAACAAAAGTTTGGAAGGCAGTCCCTTTAACATCTGCTGGAGTATTGATAAAACTATATTTCTGAAGCTGACTAACAACAAAAGCAACGGTTAACTGGTTAAGGCTGATTCTCTCTCTTTGGTTGGGAAAAACATCGCGATATTGACCTTTGACTTTCTCAAACAAGTTTTCAATCCGCTCTACAAAGCCGTTCTTTAAACCTTCTTTAAGCTCTTCTTCTTCTTTGTCTGTAACCCTAAACTCACATTTTGGATTAGGGTCTTTTTCATCAGCCATTTTAATAAAGATAAGTTTAAGCATTTCATTAAAAACTTTTTCTTTAAGTAGTCCTTCATTGGCATAAATGTAATTGTGGCAAATTTCAAAAACTGATTTTAACTCTACGGCAGGAGTTAAGTCTTTCTTTTGATAAAGACCAACATCTTCTAAAGTTTCTCCGCTTTTTGGAATATCAGGAATTTCTCTAAAATAAGGGCGTTGGGGAAGTTGTTGAAGATAGACAATTTCTTTTCCGTTAAACCAAACGCCAAATCTAGTTTTGGTTGGCGAAAGATAGGATTTTAATTGATCAACGCCATCTGTTTTTTCCTGGCGTTTGCACTCAACAACAATATAAAGATTATCTTGGGTCTTATCTTTTTTGTCCTTAAAAACAACAATATCTGCCGGACCAATTAACCTAGATCCCTTTTGGATTCGGAATTCGGGTTGAGTTTGGACTTGATCTTTGGAATATCCATATTCTTCAACTAGTCTTTTGGCAAAAACTTGTTTTGCTTCTATTTCTTCAGGTTTTGCCTTTACCCATTTATCTGTAATATAGTCGCGAACATAGCCTTCTTTCTCTTTCGGATCGGCGGTTATTTTTTCTTTTATTGGTTTATATTTTGTTTTGCTCATAGCTGAAATTTTTGGAATTTTTTCTTTTTTCCTTTAAATATCTTTTTGGGCCGATGCTTAGGCAATAAAGTTTTTCAGAAAGGGATTTTCCTTTGGCGGCTTTTTCCACTTCATCCCAAAGGCTTTGTTTAGCCTCCCAAACCATTTTTAAGACAGGATCATCTTCCCTAACATCTGGTCGTTTGCCAGTTTTAACTTTCGTCATATATCATCTCCTCCGGTGATAAAATTTCAATTGGGTCAAACCCTAAATTTATATTGACTCGGTTAAAAGCAACTTTTTTGTCAATGTTGACTAAATGCCTGAAATTCCAACTAATAATAGCATCCAATTTATGGACAGTAGCGACGGCTACATGCAAAGCGTCGTTAAAATAACGACTACTAATCACTTCGTTTTTGATATATGCCTCCGCTAAATTCCTACATTGGGCTGTAACTGGCAAAACTGCTAGTGATTTTATTAAATCCTTCACCTTCCTTCTTGTTTGAACCCTTTTTATTCTTGCCAACTCTTCTTGAGTAACAGCAGTAATAAAAACTTCAAAATCTCCCTTTTTCATTCGCTCAAAAAACAACCTCGTCTTTTTTTCTCTTTCTGGATCGTTTTTATTAAACCAATCGCTCGGAACACTAGTGTCTAAAAGAATCCTTCTTTTTCTTAAAGGTTTCTTTGCCTCATAGATTAAATAGCCTTTATCTTTAATGAGAAATTCTTCCCTTTTCTCATGAATAAACTTAGCTAATAGCTCTTCTACAAAGCCCAGGTTAACAATAGCCGCTCTGCCAACACCATTAACAGTCAACACCCAAAGCTTTTCTTTATTCTTCTCAAGATCTTTAATAATCTCGAAAAAATTTTGCCTAGCTTTGGTAGCTGATAAAGTTATTCTTTGAGCCATTTTATTATATGTTCACATTTATGTACATTTTATCTTTTACAGCAAGAATAGTCAAGAATTAAATTAAATTTTTCTCCTTAAAACTCAAAAAACCGTTTTTGACCACAACAATATGGTCAACTATTTCTATGCCTAAAATTTTGCCTGCCTTAACTAATCTTGTGGTAATGACCAAATCGTCTTCTGATGGTTGCGGGTCTCCTGACGGATGATTGTGGGCTAAAATAATTTGAGCGGCTAAATTCCTAACAGCTGGCTCAAAAACTTCGCGGGGATGGACTAAATTAGCGTTAAGCGAACCAATTGAGATGATTTCTCTTTTAACTTCTTGATTACGGGTGTCTAAATAGAAAATAACGAAATGTTCTTTTTTATGATTTCGAAGATCTTTTAGCTCATCCCAGATCTCTTTGGGTTTGAGATAAGTTTTAGCTTGTTTTCCTTGAAGCAATCTTTTCCCTAACTCAAAACAGGCAGCAATTTCGCAGGCTTTTGCTGGACCAATTCCGGGAAGCTTTTTCAGTTCTTTTACATCTAAATTGGGAAGATTCTGGCTGCCGTGTTTTTGGAGAAGCGCCTTGGCTAATTCAACAGCATTTCTCCCCTTCTGTCCAGTCCTAAGAAGAATGGCTAAAAGTTCAGAATTGGAGAGTTTCTCTGGACCATATTTAAGAAGTTTTTCTCGAGGTCGGAGAACTCTCGGCAAGTCTTTAATTTTTGCCATCTTGAGTCAATTTTACCATAGGCCGGAGTTTAGAGTTTGCGGAAGATGGCTTCGTAGTTGAGAGTCAGGCTTTTTTCTTTATCTAAAAAATCAAGAGAAATTAAGATTAAGTTGAGAAAAAATAATGGCAAAGAAAATAAAAGATAAAAAAGCAGGATACCGATGCGGTTTTTGATAATTCGCGGCCAAAGAATCTGCAGTTCTTTAGCCAAAACCACAAACCGGCCACCTTGAGGCGTGATTTTCTCCACCTTGAAACCGGCTTTTTCGGCCAGATATTTTAAGCCGTAGCGGGTAAAGCGCCAGTAATCAGCCGGCGCGCCGTGTTCTTCAAAAGCCAAATGAGTGGTTAAAAAAAGCCGGCCGTTTTTTTTCAAGACCCGATAAAACTCTTGAAAGGCTTTTTCCGGTTCAGGTAAATGCTCTAAAACCTGGGTGCATAAAACATAATCAAATTTTTGACTAGGCAGGATTTTCATCTCGCCAAGATAATCAATTGATTGCTGCTGATTATTTTTAACGTCTTGGGAAAAATACTTCAGCTTCTGGAAATAGGGCTGATACTGACAGTCGCCGGCGCCGATGTCAATCAATGTTTTTTGGGGTCGATCATATTTGGCGGCTACTTTCCGCACAAAGCGCTTTAAGAGATAGGTGTGGCGGTGACTAATTGCCTCCGGGAAAATTTTGAAATAAAAATTGGTTATCGCCATAGCCCGGCAATGCCTCTAGTTTTAATTAAAGTTCGATTAATTAACATTTTCATCAGGTTCTTGCTTAACTTATAAGTATAAAACAAATCGGCAAAAGAACGAATTTTACTGGTCAAGCGCCAAGGCTGGCGTAGCCGGCTTTTTAAAAAGCGATTAAAAGCTTCGGCTTGCAGTTCAATCAGCTCGCGATGAGAAAAATATATTGTCCGGCAGCCGCGGACAATATTTTGTCCACCCCCTGGCGCTAATAAGCCTTTTTGGAGAAAGTCATTATGCATTGGCGTGCCTGGAAAAGGATTGGCTAAGTAAAAAACCGCAAAATCCAAATCAGTGGCCATGGCAAAATTAATCGTCTCTTCGATCTGATCTCTGGTCTCGTCAGGAAACCCGATGATAAAAGTAGCGACTGTCCATAAACCAATTCGCGAAGCAAAAGTAATTAATTCTCTGGCCTGGTCAAAATCATAATGTTTGCCGATATAATCCTGAAGAATCTCTTGATTGCCGGATTCCAGACCAAATGTCAGGCGGTAGCAGCCAGCTCGTTTCATCAATTTTAATAATTTCTTATCTAACAGCCAAATCGCGATGCCGTTGGGTGTCGTCCAGCGAACCTTCAGGTCGCGTTTAATAATTTCCCGACAGATTTGCCGTAAGCGTTCTTTATCTACGCCGATACTGTCGTCTAAAAAATGAATTTCATCCGCGCCATAGACTTTGATTAAATCTGCCATTTCGTCAACCACATTTTTGGCAGAGCGGCCGCGCCAAACCCGGCCCCAAATTGTCCGCACGCTGCAATAAACACAGGCGCCGGGACAACCGCGGGAAGTAATCATCGTTATCACCCGTTGGCCAAAATTATAATTAGTCTTTTGTCTGGCTTGCTGAAAGTAAATTTCCATGTCAAGAAGATGGCGGGCCGGGAAAGGCAAAACATCAAGATTCTTGATCCTGGGCCGCGCTGGATTATCATTAGTGCCTAAAATTCCTTTCAGGCTCTTTTTTTGCTTAAACCGCCGGACAATTTCCCAAAAAGTCAGTTCGCCTTCACCTTTGATGACTAAATCAATGTTTTTGTCTTGTAAAAGCTCCTCAAACATCACCGACGGATGAGCACCGCCCATCACCACCAAAATTTCCGGGTTGACTTTTTTGACTAGGCGGGCGGTTTCTTGAGCTTCAGCCGCATGCAGAGTTGACTGACAGCCAATGCCCACGATTTGCGGTGAATAATTCTTAATTCTCTTGATTATTTCCCGGTTGCTTAAGCCATAGCGGATTTTCTGGTTGATTTTTTTCTTCTGATTAATCCCGGCAGCAGCAATGTCGAGAAGAGCCACCTTAACGCCTCTCTCCTCGAGATAAGCCGCTAGATAAGCCAAGCCCAGCGGTGGACTGATATCAGCCGGATCATCAACCGCCACGGTTAAAAAAGGGTTAATCAGCAAAACTTCTACTCTAGTCATCACCAATCCCTAGTCCCTTTGAAACATAATCGCCAAATTACTAGCTCCATATTTTTTCCCTTCTGCTTGGCGATCAATCATTTCGGCTCTCTTGGCCCAAGCGCAGCGTTTCCCGAACAGCACTGTCAGCATCACCTTGAGAAAATGGCCGCTGTAATAAACTTTTTTTACCTGGTAGCCGAGACCGCGGAAACGCTGCCGCAGGCTTTTTTCATCATAGCGGCGCAGATGGCCGATAATCCGATCCTGCAGCCAGCACTTGCCAATAAACAACGGGTGTAAATAGCAATAACGCAAAGGAACGGTAATCATTAAACCTGATTTTTTCTTGGCGACCCGGCCAATCTCTTGAATCGCCTCTTTTTCTTTTTCCAGATGCTCTAAAACCGCATTGGCAATAAAATAGTCCGCGCTGTTGGTCTTAAAAGCTAGGGCTTCGGCAGAGCAGCAAACTAGAAAAACTCTGTCGGCCAAACCATTTTTTTCCACCACTTTTTTCAGTCTGGCCAAGGCGGAAAAAGCTAAATCAAAAGATAATAAAATGGCGCCGGCCCTGGCCAGTTCAATGGTCATATAGCCCTGGCCGATACCGGCATCAACCACTAGTTTATTTTTAATTTCTTGAAAATTTTCCCTAAATCTGCGGAGAAAGCTTTTATGCCATTCTTCCAGCTCATAGCCGGCAGTGGTCATGATTGACTGTTTTTGAAAATAATCAATCTGCTGGCGCTGATGTCCGGATAAATAATTAAGGTCGGTCAGAATCGGGATGCCTGCCTTGACTGGATAAGCTCGCGAGCATTTTTTACAGAATAAAGAATTCTTTTTACTGACTAAACCGCTTTTGCACTTTGGACAACAAAGATAGTGCAACAACCCTGCTTTTATTGCCATTGATTGGTTAAATAATTGCTGAAAATAAACTTTAAGCCGTCAATTGTCCCCTGCCAGTGAGGCCGCAAAAATTTCCCACCGCCGCCAAATTTAATAATCTGATAAGAGTAATACCAAGTGATCAGGGGAAAGTATAAAAGTATAAAAGTAGCAAAGTATAAAGGCGGCGCGTGGCGTTTCATGAAAACCATCCGGTTGCGGCTGAAATAATAAGCGCGCAGGGGTTGGTTATAGCCAAGAGCGCGCATCGTCTTAGTATTTTCTTTCATGGTTAGCCGGTGCCAAAGTTTGGCGGTCGGACAAAACATCACTTTAAAACCCAGTTCTCGAGCCCGAAAACCATAATCAGTATCGCCGTAAGTCATGAAAAGGCTGGCCTCATGGCCTTTTAATTTTTGCGCCGCTTGGCGGCTGACTAAATAAGCTGTCGGCGCAAATTGCGTCTCGCGGACTTGGTCAAACTGGCCGCGGTCAAGCTGGTTGACGCCAATATTGCTAGTTTGACTAGTCAGCAAATTAATTTCAGCGCCGGCATACCAAATGACATTTTTCGGCTTGATATAATACATCTTCGGACAGACAATGGCGATTTTAGGGTCGGTTTTTGCCAGCTTGACTAATTCGCTTAAAAGTTTTTTATCAACCAGAGTATCCGAATCTAAAAACAAAATATATTCTCCTCTCGCCTGCTTTTGACCTAGATTTTTACCTTCATTAAGACCCAAATTTTTCTTGGCTTCAATCAATTTAACCCGCAAACTCGTTAACTCGTTAATAAATAATGATTTAATCGTCTTAACCGTATCATCGGTCGAGCCATTGTCAACGACAATCGCTTCAAAGCGCGGATAATTCAGCGCCATCACTGATTTTAAACAGTCAATTGTAATTTGTTTTCTGTTTCTGGTAACAATGATAATCGAAACTAACTTTTTGCTTTCCATAAATTCCAGAAAAATTCAAGAAATGTTCGCCAACTTCTGGTTGATTGACCGCCTAAGCGAGGCAGGGTTTTCATCGGCATCTCTTTAATCCGCCAACCAAGACGACAAGCCTTGATCGCAAATTCTGTGTCAATGAATGAATCTTGAGATTGTAAATTAAGAAGGTTTAAATGTTTTCTTAAAAAAATCCTCGGGCTAGCGTTAACATCCAACCAAGGAACGCCAAAAAACAACTTGACCAGCAAAGAAAAAACTCTAGAAACCAATAGTCTGGCTAAGCTTTCTCTGCTCACTCTTTTGACTTTAATCAAGTCCCATTGGTCGCTTTGAGCCATTGCCCATAATTTTGGAAAAACTTTCAGGTCAACCTGGCCATCCGAAGGCATGTAGGCAACATATTTCCCTTTAGCTATTTTTAATCCAGCTAAAACAGCACTGCCATAACCTTGGGGCGCAACAATCGCTTGAGCATTTTTATATTTTTGGGCTAATTTTTTAATCACTGTCAGCGAATCATCAGTTGAACCATTCTCCACCAAAAGACACTCATATCGAATCGCTAGGCGATCCAGTGCTTTTTTAATACCAATAAACACCGGCTCAATAATCGCCTCTTCATTATGAACTGGAAGAATTAAGGATAGTTTGAACATTTTTTGCAATTTGTTTGGGGGTCAGTGCCAATTTTTTTCTTAAAAAATCTTGTGAACCAATTTCGGTAATCAACCGATGAGGAATAGCCAAGCGAATTAATCTCGGCTTTTCTTTTTCCTCTGCCAGAACCTCAGCCACCGCACTCCCTAGGCCACCCTGAAGATAATGCTCCTCAATCGTCACCAAAACGGAAAATTTCCGAGAAAAATCTTTAATTAAATCAATATCCAGGGGCTTTAAAGTATGCATACTGACTACCGCCGCCTGAATCTTTTTAAGTGACAAAATTTCCGCGGCTTGGAGAGCGTTATCAACAAGATTGCCAGTCGCAAATAAGGCGACGTCCTTCCCTCTTCTGAGAATCCGGCCCTTACCCAACCTTAACCTGGGCATATTTTTATAAATCCTTGGTTCCTCTTTTTTACCTAATCTTAAATAAACTGGTTTCTTCAATTTAATTGCCTGCCGGGTAGCCCAAATCGTTTCCATCGGATCAGCCGGACAAAGAATAGTCATGTCAGGAATGCTCCTCATTAAACTCAAATCCTCAAGCGCCTGGTGGCTAAATCCGGCCTGCCCATAACAAAATCCTGCTCCGCTACCGACAATCACCACGGCCAGTTGGTGACGGGCAATATCATTGCGGATCTGCTCCAAAGCCCGCAGGGTGGCAAAAGTAGCCATACTATAAACAAAAACAATTTTTCCGGCAAGACCCAATCCCGCGGCAACGGCCATCATGTTTTGTTCAGCCACACCAACATTAAAAAAACGATCCGGAAATTTCTTTTGAAATTTTTCTAAAACCGTAAACCCCAAATCTCCGGTTAAAAGATAAATCTTTTTATTTTTCCCTGCTTCTTTGATAAGGGTTTTAATGAATGCGTCTCTCATTAACCTCTTTTAAGGCTTGTTGGTAAAGCTTTTTCGTTAGCGGCCAATAATGCCACTCGAAATTATTCTCCATAAAAGAAACCCCTTCTCCCATGATCGTTTTCGCCATCACCACGCTTGGCTTGCCTGAGGCAAGAGGAATTTGGCTAAAGACGTTGAGTAAGGCTTGGGGGTCGTGGCCATCCACTATCTGACTGCCCCAACCAAACGCCTGCCATTTATCAACTAAAGGCTCTAGGTTGAGAATTTTTTTAGTTTCTCCCAAGGCCTGCATACCATTATCATCAACAATGGCAACCAAATTCTCTAATTGATGTTGACTGGCAAACATCACTGCTTCCCAAGTGCTGCCCTCGTTTAATTCGGCGTCAGAAATTAAAACAAAGACCCGCGGTGGTGGTTGACGCTGACGCAAGCCTAAGGCCAGTCCAGCGCCTACAGACAGACCATGACCGAGACTGCCAGTCGAGAATTCGATTCCCAGTTGAGGATGATGGTCAGGATGAACTCCCAAAAGACTGCCGTTTTGACAAAAAGAAAAAAGGGTTTTTCGCGAAAAATAGCCCCTTCGATAAAGAGCGGCGTAAAGAGCGGCGGCGGCATGGCCTTTGCTTAAAATAAAATAATCTCTTTGGGGATTAATCGGCTTGCTGGGGTTAATTTTCAGAATAGCAAAATAAAGAACAGTGATGATGTCGGCAATGCAAAGAGCCGAACCGATATGGCCGACATTGGCTTGATAGGAAATTGCCAAAATGTCTTTTTTGATTTTTTTAGCGGTC
>CAZTEW010000027.1:0-10226 GCA_964612215.1 uncultured Gammaproteobacteria bacterium | reverse complement strand
TGGATAGCAAGTCCTTTTACTCGATTAAAGTGTTTGAAGTTCTTCGTGACTAAAACTAAATTATAAGCTAAACAGGTTGCGGCAATTAGAATATCTAAATCTTCAATTATTGGCCTTTGTTTTCTCAATTGAGAACGAATTCTGCCGAAATTTTTGGCGATTTCCCGATCTAAACTATAAATTTCACTTAGACCAGCAAAAAAATTCAAAACACCAAGTTCAGCTTTTTGACTCTTTTTGACACGAAAAATGCCTTCATAAAGCTCGGCTAAACAAACAAAACTGGAAACCATCTCACCCTCTAGATGATTAATAAACTCCACCATTTTCTCTCTGCCGCGAAGATAATCGATAATCGCTGAAGTTTCTACCAAATATCGCTTCATAAAACCACTGCTGATTTTCTGGATTTTCTCTTTGAAACCGCCTGCCATACTTGATTGTTGTCCAGAGCGGTTTTTTCCCAGCTTCCAGCCGCTTTTTTTAAAACTTTCATTTTAGCCTCTTTAGTTGCTTTAAGAATGGCAAAAGGCCTGCCTTTCTTAGTCACCAGCAAAGAATTAATTTCCGGCAAAACCGCCGTCACCTCTCCAAATTTCCTTCTTAAATCAGTAATCGGTATGATTAAAGTATCCCCATTCATCATCATTTTATCCTACATTAAACTGCGCATTTTGTCAAGCACCTAAATGCACACCACTTCACTCCCGCGGGGTGGCGCCGTGGACAATCACTCGCGTGCCGGGATTAGCGCTGGTGGCCCGGGTAAACCACTCTCGGGAAGCCAATTCCGGCCGGGACCAGTAAAAAAGTCTTTCCGCGTCCGGCGTCCGCATATTAACGCAGCCGTGACTCATCGGCTGGCCGAAATTATCATGCCAGTAAGTGCCATGGATACTGTAGTCCTGATGAAAAAACATGGTAAAAGGCACATTCGGCAGGTAATAATAAGTGCCTAAGGCTTTAGAACCGCCGCTCATTTTGGTATATTTAAACTTGCTCCAAATCCGAAACTCGCCGGTGACCGTCGGCGTCCAGGGCTTGCCGCTGGAAATGGAAAACTCATAGACCACCTCATCGCCTTCATGCGCCAGCAGCCTTTGTTCGCTTAAATTAACCTCAATCCACCTTTCTTCATCGCTGACCGCGGCCAGCACCCGCGGTTCTGGCTGATAAGCTATTTCCTGCGCTGGCGCTTCTATCGGCCGGTTATTAAAAAAGGCTTGATTTTCACTGGGATCAAACTGGCCGGTGGAGCTGACAATGAGTTTCAGGTTAGAGTTGATCGCCGCCTGGCTCCGCAACGCCAGCTGACCGTAGAGCTTAAAGCCCGCTAAAAAAAGCGCTAAGAAAAGCGCTACAACAGCAAAGAAAACCATCAGTTTTTTCATCGTCAACCGGTTTTGTTTCTGGCCGCATAATTAAAAGCATAGAAATAATTCTGCCAAAGCCGGTCAGAGGAAGCAAATTGATTTTCCGCGAAAAAATAATCAACCAGGACTTCGCGAAGACGGGTCAATTCTTGGTAGCGCTGCTTTTTCTGGAGATGAAGAATTGTCAGGTCTAAAAGCTCCAGCGCCCGAAAAAAAGCTCTTTGGCTGTAAGCTGGCTGGCCTTTTTGGCGCCAGCTGATCGCCCTGATCACTTCACTGCCAACATTGGCCATTTGTTCCAAAAAAGTCAACTTTTGCCAGCGGCCGGCCGCCAGTTCCTGGTGTTGATATTTCATTTTCGCACCAGCTTTTTCACAATCGCTTTGATCTTTTTTTGAATTTCCGGATTATCAACTCCCTGACTCAGATTGCCCGCCGACGGCCGCAGATTGATCATCGAGTCAAATTCCAGCCATTTTTCACCTTTAATTTTCGGATAAAAATTAATGCCCCAAAGGTTTTCTTGTTTTGAACCTGAGGCTAAAAGTAAAGCTTCCTGGTCGGCGTGCAAATCAGCGTCAACCGCCATCACTTCCTCTTCAACATCAACCACTGCCTTGACTAAATCGCCGAATCTTTTCTCGGCCATGGCCGTCAACTCGGCAAGAGAAATCGCCTTCTTTACAATTTGCATTACTATCTATTAAAGCACAAGAAGCGTTCCTGTTCAAAGAAAGGATTTGATCTTGGCGCTGTCCCGCAGTGAATCCAGCCATTGACCGATGGCTTCGTTCAGTTTTTGCTGTTCCAGCTGTTTCCGAACAGTCGCTTTTACCTCGTCTTGGTTTTCTTCATCGCTAAAAGAGTCTTTATTCTCCTCCAGATAAGTTTCCACTTCCTCGTCGCTAATGCTGACGTCTTTACCGGCAATGGCTTCGGCAATCTTCTGGATCTCAATATTTCTCCGGATTTCTTGCTGATTAATCCCTTGGCTGGCCAAAAGCTCATCAAAATCTTGGCCTTGACCGGTGAAATTCGCTTTTATTTCCTCAATGGCCTGATTAATATCAACATCGCTGATGGTCACTTTTTGCTTTTTCGCTTCCTGAAGAATCAGGCTTTCCACAATCAGCGCATCTAAAACCTGTTCGCCTCCTTGTTTTTCCAAAGTTTTGACAAAAGTCCAACGCCAAATCGGCCGGTTATTCACCAAAGCGACTATTAATTGGCCTTTGCCAAAATAAAGTGCGGCCAGCAAGACTATCGCTCCCAAGAAGAGAAGAATTTTTTTCTTTTTTACCATTTAATTATCATAACAGATGATTTTCCTGTCTGCAACCCCTTATTTACATCTCATGCCGCTGGATCAATTGCCGATACGCACAGTGCTCGCATTTTTCTCCAGCCGCGGGAATTTGGTCGGCTTCCAAGCATTTTTTCATCCCTGTGATTGCCGGCTCCAGCCAGCGGTCACTGCCGCGGTGGCTGATAATCGTCATTTTAAATTCCAAACGGCCGTCAAATTGCAGCCGGTTTTTAGAAGCATTGGCATAGACAAAATAGCCGGTGTCGTTGACTTTGAATCCCATTTGCCGGAAAATCCACTGATAAATCTCCATTTGTTTTTTATAGCCTTGCTTATACTCGTCTTCCAGAGAAATTTCCTGACTGGTGCTGGTGGATTTATAATCAACGATCAGCAATTCTTCTTTTTGATTGACCCAAATGTCGTCAATGATGCCGCAGATTTCCAGATTGGTCGGCCGGTGGAAAACGCAGGCGCCGACAAACTGATAATAGTCATCTCTCCAGGTGGACAGTTGCGGGTGGTTAAAAGGTACGGCGTCAATCTGGTAACGCTTCATCAATTCATGAGCCTGGCCTTTTTTCCGAAGCAGATCAAACTCTTTTTTCAGCAAAGCGTCAACGGCTGAATTCAAAGGCCAACCTGGCAAACTTGGCCGGCCCAGTCCCAAGCGGCGATCCAGATAAAAACATCTTGGGCATTCCAGGAAAAGATCGATCTTTGACCGGCTGAGGCGGAAAGGAAATTTCTGTCCCGGCCGGTATAAATTCCTTTGGCGCTGGCGATACTTATTCATTACCTTTATTATACCTGATGGCAAACCGCCATTAAATAACCCTTGGCGCGTTCGGCTTTGGGATATTGATTAACCAGCCGCCAAAAACCAGGCCCGTGTTTGGCTATTCTTAAATGAGCCAGCTCGTGAATAAGAACATAGTCATGAACAAATTTAGGCATTTTTAATAAACGACTGGAAAGTCTTATCGTTTTATTTTTCACATTACAGTTGCCGAACATCCGAGAATTCTGGTTCGGGCTGTAATAAATTCTCTGCCAGTTAAGCCTGCTTTGAAAGTATTTCTGATTGAACCCTTGGGCTTTTTTCTCCAATTCTTGCACAAATTGATTATACGAGCTTACTCGCTTGGCTGCGTTTCCTCGTATAATATTCATTATACCCTATGCTAACATTAAGAATCATGTTTGATTTCTTTCAGGCCTGTCAATTGCTCCAGGGCCAGCCGGCTTACCGCTTGAAGCAGGTAAAAAAGATCGTTTTCCAGAATCTGGCCGGCGACTGGCAGCAGGCCACCAATCTCCCCCAAGAACTCCAGACCAAACTGCATCAGAACTGTCCGTTGGCAATCACTAGCCAGGTTTTTCAGGACCATGACCGCGGCGCCGACAAAGCGCTCTTCACCTTGGCGGACGGCGCTAAAATCGAAGCCGTCCTGATGAAGCACGCTGACCAACGCCGCACCGTCTGCGTTTCCTCCCAGGCCGGCTGTCCGCTGGGCTGCCAATTCTGCGCCACTGCTAAAATCGGCTTCAAGCGCAATTTGACCAGCGCGGAAATCATTAATCAGGTTTTGTTTTTCAGCCGGCTCCTGCAAAAAGAGCATCAACCGGTAACCAATATCGTTTTCATGGGCATGGGCGAACCGTTGTTGAACACGGCCAATGTTTTTCTGGCCATCAAAACTCTGCATGACCCAGCCGGTTTTAATCTCGGCTTCCGCCATTTTTCCATTTCCACCAGCGGCATTATTCCCGGCATGCAAAAACTGGCCAGAGAACTGCCCCAGGTCAATCTGGCTGTGTCCCTGCACAGCGCTGATCATCAACTCCGCTCCCGACTGATGCCGATCAACAAAAAATATCCACTAGCGGCCTTAATGCTGGCGATCGATGCTTACATCAACCAGACCAAGCGCCGGGTCATGCTCGAATATCTGCTGATGGCCGGTGTCAATGACTCGGTATCAGCCGCGGCCAAGCTGGCCAAGTTAGCTAAAAGACGGCTCTGTTTTGTCAATCTGATTGTTTACAACCCGACCGACGATTTCCAGCCATCGTCACCTAGGAAAATCCAGCAATTCAAAGAAGTTTTAACTCAACGCCGCGTGCCTTTTACCCAAAGATACCGCTTTGGCCGGGAGATCAAAGCCGGCTGCGGCCAGCTCGCGGCCAAAGTTTTCGTAATTCAATCTTAGCTCTTTCTAAAACCTTTCTTCTTTCCTGTTTTAAATTTTTACCGCTGCGGTTAATGTAGAAATTAAGCATCGACATCGCTGACTGGAAAGGAGCGGCTTTGCGCCTGAGGCTATTTTCGGCAGATTGCTTCAGCGAAAGAGCAATTCTTCGCGGATCATCCCAAGTAAAAACCCCGGCCTCTAAATCCAGAGCAATGCTCTTTCTCGTTACCTCCCCCGACCAATTCTTCTTCGTTTTCATACCTCATCTGCTCAATTCAAAATTACTCATAACGCAGTGCCTCAATCCATTCAACAAGCTCAGGATTTCGGCATTACTCATAACGTAATGCCTCAATCGGCGCTAAATTGGCGGCTTTTTGAGCTGGATACCAGCCGAAAAGAATGCCGATACCAGCTGAAACGCCAAAGGCCAGCAAGATCGAAGATAAAGACAATGTGGGCGGTAAATCCATAGAACTGGATATTAGAAAAGAAACGCCAGCGCCAAGAAGAACACCGAGCAAGCCGCCAATAAAAGTAATGATCACTGCCTCAAGTAAAAATTGAGCGGTAATCCACTTCTTTTTCGCCCCCAGCGCCTTGCGCAGACCAATTTCTCGAGTTCTTTCCGTCACGGTCACCAGCATAATATTCATAATGCCAATGCCGCCAACCACTAAAGAAATCGCGGCGATGCCGGCAAGCAAAGTGGTAAAAGTGCCGGTGACTTCAGTAATCGTTCCCAGTAGGTCTTCTTGGGACATGATCGAAAAGTCAGCCTGGCTTGGGTCTTTGATTTTATGTCTTCCGAGAAGAAAATAGCCAACTTCATCTCGAGCTTGATTCATTAAATTCTCGCTCGTCGCTTCAATATAAATCGTACTCACATAATCAACACCGAATAAAAGTCTTTGCGCCGTGGTTAAAGGAATATAAATCTTATCATCATCATTCATTGGGCCACTCCCGCCCCGGCTCTGGACCAAACCAACCACATTAAAAGAAATTCCATTAATACGGATGGTCTTGCCAATCGGACTCACCCCTTCACCAAATAAATCTACAGCTGTTTGCGAACCTAAAACTGCCACTTTGCTCATGCCGGTCAAATGCGACTGGCTGATAAAAGAACCTAGCTCCAGAGCCGTGTTTCTGATGGCGCTATATTCTGGAGTCACACCGGAAACTTGAGTGTTGGTATTATTTCTACCAGCGACCACTTGAGCCCGACCGCTGTATTCTGCCGAGATATTTTTGACCGTCGTCACCTCAGAAGAATTTTTGATGGCTTCAGCGTCATTGGCAGTTAAGGTGGTCATTCCTCCCGAAGCTCCTCGAACACCAGCGCTTCTCTGCGCACCAGGCATCACCGTGAGTAAATTTGAACCCAAGGATTTAATTTGATTTTGAACTGATTTTTGTGAAGCTTGACCCAAGCTCATCAAGGCAATGACACTGCCAATACCAATGATTACTCCTAGCATCGCCAGGCCAGTCCTAACCTTATTTAAAGTCAGGGTGGCTAAGCTTTCGACTGCTAATTCTTGATAGTCCATAAATAAAATTAAAAATTAAAAATTAAAAATTAAAAATTTTGAACCCTAAATTTTTACTATCTTTCCATCTCTAAGATGAATGATTCTTTTCGCATATTCGGCAATTTCTTTCTCATGAGTAATCATCAAAATCGTGTGTCCCTGGTCATTTAAACCTTCAAGAATCTTCATAATCTCCAGCGCTTGTTTACTGGCAATATTGCCGGTTGGTTCATCAGCTAAAATGATGCTGGGATTCATCGCCAACGCCCTGGCAATGGCGACTCTTTGTTGCTGCCCGCCGGAAAGCTGATTCGGCGCGTGATAGAGCCTGTCTCCTAAACCAACCATTTCTAAATACTTTTTCGCTCTTTGCCGTCTTTCTTCTTTGGCAATGCCGCCGTACATCATTGGCACCATCACGTTTTTTAACGCCGTGGTTCTAGGCAAGAGATTATAGGCCTGAAAAACAAAACCGATTTTTTTATTTCTTAATTCGGCCAATTCGTCTTCATTTAGGTTCGCTACTTTTTCTCCGTCCAGAAAGTATTCCCCACTTGTCGGCACATCCAAAGCTCCAAGCAAATGCATCAATGTAGATTTGCCTGAACCCGACGGTCCCATGATCGCCACAAATTCACCTTTTTCAACTTCGAAGCTCACGTCATCTAAGGCTTTGACCTCTATTTCACCGGTTTGATATGTCTTAGTCAGATGAGAAATTTTTATCATTTTTATCTCCTCTCGCTTAATGAGGTATGCGCATCAGACGCATACCCGAAGTGCCAAACGGAGAATCGTCATTTTGTTGATTATTTAGAGAAGCGGCTCCGGTCACCACGACATCGCCCTCGTTTAATCCGCAAATGATCTCTGTTTGCGTATCAGAAACCAAACCAGTCTCGACCAGCACTGACTCCTGCTGGCCTTTTTTTGACACGGTCACTAAGCTTTGCCCTCCTTGGCTTTGAACTGCACCTGAAGGCACCAATAAAACATTGTCTTTTCTGGCGATGACAATGTTGGCCGCAACCGTCATGTTAGCTAAAATTTCCGCTGAAGAAGAATCGAGCTGAATAATCGCTGGATACTGGGTCACGCCACTGCTTGTCTGGCCAATCCGATCAATGCCAATGACTTTGCCGGTAAAGGTTTTATCAGGAAGACTGTCGATAATAATCGTCGCCTTTTGATTGATTTCTACTCGAGAAACATCAATTTCCGAAAGATTGACAGAAACAATTGGTGTCCCTTCAGTTTTTATAGTCGCTATTTTTTGATTGGAAGTGGTGTTGCCGGTATCCAGACTGCCGATACTCATCCCTTCAGCATACATCAAGCTGGTAATCACCCCAGCCATCGGCGCGGTGATTATCGGCGAAGTCTGCACATAACTTAACCAGGCGCTATTGATGGCCGCCTGGGTTTGAGTAATCACGGCTGCTTGGTTTTTATATTTTGCTTCCGCCGCTAACCATTCTTTCTGCGGAATATGAAATTCCGGTAAGTTTCTATTATCTGAATTAGGATCTTTATAAGTATCGTTTTCGGCTAAATTTTTAAAATCATCCCACTTGCCGAACATGTCCGCCTGGAGGGTATATTGACTGGCTTTAGCTGTCTCCAGGCTGTTTTTTGCAGACAAATAAGCAGACCAGGCTTGAGCATTTTTTTGCTCTCCCTGGAAATCAAGATATATCTCGAGTATTCTGTCACTCTTTTTTACTTGATCACCGTCTTTGACATAGACAGTTTTTACAATTCCCGAGGCTTGAGTATTGGCGCTCATGATATTGACGCTTAAAACTTGTCCGGAAGCCGATACCGATGAAATAATCATGCCGCGCTCAACCGGAGCTGTTTGCAGTTGCGGTTCTTTGTCTTTTTGACCCGAGATTATCCTGAAGCCAATAAAACCAGCTAGAATTATTAAAACGATAATAATCGCCGTCCTTTTCCGGCTGCTAAATATTTTTTTAATCATCTTAAATTTTTTCCACCAGCCATTATACCACTCAAGTCAAAATCCTTTGTCATCCGGGAAGGAAGACGAATAGAAATAGAAACAAAAGATCTGGTTCCGGAGGAGATGGTGATTGTCGGCTCAGGAGATAGAATTCCGGCAGACGGAAAGATCTTAATAGGTATCGGCAGTTATCTTTTCTCTAAAATAATTCCTTTTGAAGCGCGTCTACTAATTGCAAGTAACCCTCCCCGCTTTTTGCACTAATGAATTGCGGATTAAAGGAAGCGAAATGTTCTGCCAGATCACTCTTAATTACAATATTTGGACTATCAATTTTATTGAAAACATACAACTGCTTCTTGGTATCGATTCCTAAACTAGAGAGCACCTCCTCGACAACCGTAATTTTATCCAACATTAAGTGATCTGAAATATCGATAACATGTAATAAAAGATCGGCGTTCAAAGTCTCCATGAGAGTAGATTTAAAGGCGTTGATCGTTTGCGTGGGTAAATTTTGGATGAAACCAATGGTATCGGTGATAAACACCGTGCGGCCAACCTTAGGCAAATAAAACTTGCCTACACTGCTATCTAAAGTTGCAAAAAGAGTGCCTTTCGTTAAGTTATGTTTTTTACTCAATAAATTAAACAGGGTGGTTTTCCCCGAATTGGTATAGCCAATAATTGAAATTGTTGGGATGCTGGTTTGATCGCGATTCTCCATTTGCCGGTGCCGACTCGTCGTTAATTTTTCAAGCTGTTTCTCAATGTTCTTAATTTCACTTCGCCAATGCCGTCTCATAATTTCTGAGTTTGTTTCACCGGCACCGCGGGTACCAATGCCACCCACTTGTTGCGACATGGCAAGCCCCGTCCCGTACAATTCTGGACCTTTATGGAGTGTATTAGCAAGTCTTATTTGAAGTTTTGCCTCAGCGGTTGAGGCATTTTTCTCAAATATCTGCAAAATGAGGTCAGTTCTATCCCAGACTAAAATCTCCGGCTTTAGTTCTTCGAAGATCCTCTTTAAGGTATAGAGTTGACTTGATTTGAGGTTGTCATTAATAACCGCGACATCGATTTCCTTTTCAACGATGAGATTCGCCAATTCATGCGTTTTGCCTTTACCGATGTAGGTAGAACTATCGGCACGAGCTGCGTTTTGGGTGATAACGACACTCACGCTTCCACCGAATGTATGCACTAAAGATGTAACCTCATCAAGATTATCCTGCGTCTTTCGTCTGTTTTCATCATGCGGCACCAGAGAAATTAACATAAATTTGGGGTCTCTAATTAGCAAAAGCATCGTGTTAATTATACTCTGATTTTAATCAACAAAAGTCAGGGCGATGCCTTTTTTATCGATTCTCCCGGTTCTGCCGATTCGGTGAATATAGGCTTCATATGATTCTGGAAGATCATAATTAATCACATGGGTAACATTGTCTATGTCCAACCCTCTTGAAGCAACATCGGTGGCGACCAAAATCTTTATTTTATTTTTCTTAAATTGCTCCAGGGCCTGCTGGCGCTGACTCTGCGTTTTATTCCCATGAATTGAAGCCACCCCAAACCCCCTTCCCCGCAAAACCTTAGCCAACCTTTCAATTCCCCACTTGGTCCGGCCAAACACCAGCACTTTATCAAACCCTTCCTGAATTAATAAATCATGCAATAAATCTATCTTGGTCCGGCCATTTACTTTGACAATGATTTGCTTGACATTGACGCAAGCCCGGTCGGCTTGGATAGAAATCGTGATTGGGTTTTTTAGAAAATCATTGGCAATTCCCTTCATTTTTTCAGGTAAAGTGGCGGAAAAAAATAATGACTGGCGAGGCTGTG
>CAZTEW010000026.1:0-10368 GCA_964612215.1 uncultured Gammaproteobacteria bacterium | reverse complement strand
AACAGCGTCGTCATTTTTCTCAAAACCCCTTTCTACTTCCTGAAGAGTTACGCCAGCCATATCTGCTATCTGTGTTAAACTATAGTGCCATTGAAACACCACTCCTCCTAGATCAAAATAAATAAATCGTTCTTTAGATTTTGTCATAAAAGGCAAGTTTCATAGACTTTTAGGGTTTGTTGAGCGGTTTTGGACCATTGGTATTTTTTTGCTTGCTGAAGGCCTTTTTGAAGAAGAGATTGCCGGAGCTGGGGAGAATTAAGAACGCGCTTAATCGCCGCCGCCATATTTTGAATATCATCAGGATTAAAATAGACAGCCGCTTGGCCGGCAATCTCCCGGTGCACCGGAATATCAGAAATCACCACCGGCAGACCGCTGGCCATGGCTTCGATCACATTCAGGTCAAAGCCTTCCATTAAAGACGGTTGCACTAAAGCCGTTGCCTGTTGGTAAAGCCGCACCAGTTCGCGATCAGAAACAAAACCTAAAAACTCAACTAACCGACTGTTTGTTTTTTGCGCCAGTCTTTTCGTAAAAACACTCCGGCTGCAGACTATTTTCAATGGCACTTTGATTAATCGAACTGCCTGAATCAATCTTTCGATATTTTTGTGGGGGTATAAACTTCCTGTATAAACAATAAATGGTTCGCGCTTGGCGGTTTTTTTCGGCTTAAACACTTCAGCGGCAGCCTCATGAGTAACCACCACTTTTTCTGGCGCTAGGCGGTAGTGGGTAAGAAGCTCTTTTTTCACTGCTTGGCTGGGCACAATAATCAGCCGGGCTCGCCGCACCGCTGATCTGAAAATTAAGCAATACGCCCCATACTTCAACCAATAAATCAAGGGCCAGCGGGTGGTCGTGGCCGGCCCGCGCGATTGATGCTTAATTAAGTCATGAATAGTGACCACAAATGGCCGCGGACAAAAAAGCGGCACATTAAAGTGAGGAAAATGAACCAAGTCCGCTCCTGATTGAGCAATGATCAGCGGCATCAACAACTGCTCCTTCAAGCTGTAATGTTCGATTTTCGGCTGAATAAATGTAATTTCATAATTTTTATATTTCGCAGAAATCCCGCTTCGCGGGCTTTTAAATTTTAAATTTTTAATTTCGCGAACTAAGTTCGCGATGTACCGGCCAATGCCGGCATGCTCCAAACCCATCATTCTGGCATCAATAACAATTTTCTTCATTTTCGTTTAATCGAAAAGGCTTTTTAATCTGATTGCTAGTTTTACCAAAAAAGTGACTAACGCCGGATAGCGCTGTTGATAAAATTTATCATAAAAAATTGCCATCGCAGCACTGGCGGCCGTTCGGGCACGTTGAGAAGTGGCTTTATCAACCTGGGTAATATCTTGACTCTCAGAGCGAATGCCTGAACTAACACCTTTATAATGAATGGCTTTAACTTGGGGATAGAAAATAATCTGGTAGCCGACTTGCTTAATCCGGTAGCAAAGATCCAGATCTTCGCCGTAAAAAAAGTATTGTTCGTCAAAAAGACCAATCTGATCAAGGACGCGACGTCTGGTTAAAAGAAAAGCGCCGGAACAAGCATCAATCTCATGAGTGGTTTTTAAATCTTGCCAGGTCTGATGGTATTGAGCAAAAATCTTTGATTTGGGAAAAAGTTTTTCTAAACCCGCAAAGTAACAAAAAGCCGCCCAAGGAGTGGGAAACCCGCGGTGACAAGCCATGTCCAGTTGACCACGGCGAAGTTGAAGCGCCGGCGTGATGGCACCAACCTGAGAATGCTTTTCTAGATAGCTGATGAGTTCGGGAATAGTTTTCTGAGGAACGACTGTATCTGGATTGAGAAATAAAAGATATTCACTCTGAACCTGACGAAGAGCCTGATTATTCGCCTTCGCAAAACCAAAATTCTCTTTGTTTAAAATTAATTTAATTATTTCTTTATTATTTATTAACGAGTTATTTATTAACGAGTTAACGAGTTTCACTGAACCATCAAATGAATGATTATCAACAACAATAATCTCGGCTCCGGCCGGCAGACTCTTGAGGCACTGTTTTAAGAGTTCTCGGGTATTATAATTGACAATAATAATTGATAAATCAAGCTTTTTTGTCACGAATAATCTCCTGATAAGCTTTTTCCAGTTGGTCGCCTATTTTTTTCCAATCATAATTTTTCTCCACGAACTTTCGAGCCATCCGGCTCAACTGTTGATAATAATATCTATTATTTAATAAGTTAGTTACCGCGGCCGCCATCGCTTCTGGCTTGTTCTCAACGATCACTTCCCGACCATGACGGGCTTTAATGCCCTCAATGCCGACTGGAGTGGTAATCACCGGTAGACCGCTGGCCATGGCTTCCAAAATCTTAAACTTTGTGCCAGAACCAACCCGAATCGGCGCCAATAAAATATCAGCCGCTTGATAAGCCTGGCGAATATCGTCAACCTTAGTCTTCACGTAAGGCTTTAAGTCTTTGGGCGGCTGGCGACCGACTAACAATAGCTTCACACTACTTAGTTTCTTTTTTAATAAAGGCATCACCTGATGGATGAGAAAACGCCCAGTATCTTGGTTTTGAATATACTTAAAGTTGCCGACGAAAAGAATCGTCGCTGGTTTTTGGGGCAGCCGCGGCCGGTAAGAAAAAAAATCTAAATCCACACCGTTAGGAACTAAATAGCATTTTCGGTGACTGGCTTTCTCGATTGCTTTTTGATTTTCCGCGGATACGGCCAGACAGGCGTCAGCCAAGCGCCAAGTTTTCTGCTCAAATCTTTTCGTCCGCCAAACTTCCCCAGCGGCCAAGCCTCTAAAAAACAGCCAGGGGTGATGGTGATGATACTGCTGGTAAACCTGCCATTCGATGTTTTCGGTGCCTAAAATCTGCGGCGGTTTAATTCCCGGCTGCAGATAAAGACTTAAATAAAAAGACTCATAATGGATTAAATCATAGTCGCCAGCAACAATCACCTGCTCCAGACTGGCCTTCAATTCAGGCGACCAATAAAGGGCAATCGGAAAGGCAAAATTAGGTCTTAAAGCAGTCAAAACATGCCGCCAAGAAAAGACCTTCATCCGCTTGAAAAGAACAATCTTTGAACAAAATGGCTTTAGTTGCCGCAAGTAGCGGCGCTGCTTTTCGTGGCGGTAAAAGGAAAAAAGAGTCACTTGGTGGCGCTGAGCAAGTTGCTTGATAAGATGATAAGCGCGAATTTTGCCGCCCTGGTCTAAAGGAAAAGGCAAGTCATAGGTTAGAAAAAGAATTTTCATTGCAGCTGGATAATAACATAATCAGGCGTCTTTTCTAAAACCTGATGATCAACCATTAACCAATCAGTTTCCGGGCCAAAATTAACATTGACATAATGGGTGGCGCCGAGTTTGATGAATTTTCTGACTTCAATTCCCACTGGCCAGCCCTGGCGGTTAGTTTGATAAAGAAAGGCAGTGTCGCCAGCGTAAGGCGCAATGACTTTCGCTTCTGGCGGCAACAGCCTATCAACCGCTTGGCCGGCCTTAACAATCACCTCATTATTAATGTTAAAAAAGTCCCGCACATAATACCAAGAAAAAGCCAGCATGAATAAACAGATAATAGCGAATAGTAAATAGCTAATCGGGCGAAAAAACTCTTTGGATGTTGTCAGCAGCAAATCAGCCCCTTTAGCCAAAAAAACGCAGATGACCGGTATCGCCAATACCTGATAATAATCGTGCTGGACATTGCCAGCGGCAAAAACAAAGAAATAAGCGAGGATGCCCAGCAACCAGCTGAAGAAAAACCAGTTTTCTTTTGACCCTGGTTTTCTGACTAAGCCTAAAGCGAGCAGGCCGCTGCCCCAGTAGCCTAAAATCAACTTGCCGATTCTTTCGCCAAAAAGCCAATAGAAAAAAGCGCCTTTAAAGCGAATGTTGTTCGTGTTTAAAAGCCAATCATTTGCCGGAATTCCTTCAGGGAAATTAACCATCCAGCGGCGCCAGGCGAAAAAAGGCAAAAGAACAATTAACCAATAAATTGGCCAGTTTAAAAATCGGCGTGGTTTTTGATGCCACGCTAGATAAAGCCAGGCCGGGCCAATCAAAAAAACAGCAAAAGGCTTGACTAGCATTGCCAGAGAACCGAAGATCGCTGAAACCAACCAGGAGCGTTCAAAAAAAGAAATCGCGGCCAGGCTCATGGCGACCATCATTGCCTCAGGCAGAATCGCCCGGCTGTAATAGAGATTGAAGGGCAGAACTCCGAAAAACAAAGCCGTCAGCAAAGCCGTTCTCTCATTGAGATATCGCTTGACAATTAAATAAAGAAAAGTCAAGCTGAGTAAAGAAGCGAAAATCGAAACCAACCTTCCCCACATTTCCAGAGTCCAGAAAGGCAGCAGCTTAAAACTTAAAGCCTGAAGCAAATTATAGAGCGGAAACTCAACAAACCGATAGCCGGCCGGGTTTTCCAAGCCGGAAGGAATATTGGACAAATCATCAAACCGAGGGTGGAGAATATCAAAACCTTGTTTGAGAAAATTTCTGGAGACAGCTGAGGTATCAGCCTGGCGCCAGGAATGCCAATCAGCCACCGGGTTATCAATTCGATAAAGCCGCAGCCCAAAAGCCAAACAGAGAATTAGCAGTAAAAGCAGTTTTGGTTTTTTCACCTCTTCGCCTTGCTTAAGACACCGTCTTGATAAACAAAAACCCAGGTCGGACCCGTGGTTTTTTCGTGCGTTTTCCAGGCTTCTTCAAGCGAACTGTATTGATAAATTTTCATTGTTTCGTCCCGGTAAATAAACAAAAGGGCTTCTTTCAAGCCGACTGGAAACACCCAGGCTAAGCCATGACGCACCGGCACATTGGCAAAATGAAGACTGGTTTCTTCTGGGAATTCTTTAAAACTTGAAGATACTGCCAGCTGAATCGTCCGGCTAATTTCGCCGGCTTCCTGCCAATACTGATTGGCCCGACTCAACTCAGCCAGATAAAACCAGCTTAAAGCAACGCTCATCAAAACCAGTCCGGCCACGGCTAACATCAACCCTACTTTTGCTTGCAGCCAGTTTTTTAATCCATTTAATAAATAAGCTAAAACCAGCAGGTAGCCGAAAGAAGCGAGATAAGCATAACGCTCAGTCATATTGCCCAGGCCCAAAAAGATTAAAAGAGTGACCACCATCCAAATCAGGCCGAAAACCAGCAAGCGGTCTTGTTTCAACCAGCGCCATAAGGGTCTTAATAAGAACAGACCGATTAAACTGATGCTGACGGCTATTAATTTGTGCAGGCGCCAAAAAGCCCTGGCTTTTTGGTATAAAGTCACAAATTGATAAGAAAAAGTCAGTTCGCCGAAATAGCCGAAAAAATTGCCCAGAAAATTAAATGGCAAGTTTGCCAGACGATAATTGTAATCGCCGCTTAAGCCATGGCTGTTGGCAAGATTCCGGATATAAAAATAAAGAAGCGTCAAAACCATAAAAGGCGCGTAGCTGACCAGCTTCTTTTGCCAACTCTCTTGCCGCTGGCAGAACCAGTCCAACAAAATTAAAGCTAATGGCAAGGTGACTCCCACTTCATAAGAAGCGAGGGTCAAGGCAAAAAAAAGAATCGCTAAAATCCAAAAGAACGTTTTTAATTTCCCTTTTTGCCTCCGCCAACAAAGATAGACTAAGCAGGTGAGGAAATAAAAAGTGGCCGCCATTAAAGTCGAAAGGCTGGAAATCCAAAAAACAGTCTCCTCGTGAATCGGATGAAGAACAAAAAAGAAGCTGGTCAAAAAAGCGACTAGCTTTTTGCCGGTTAATTTCATCCCTAGCCAATAAACTGTTAAGGTGGAGATTAAATGAAAAAGCAGACTGACTGAATGATAGCCTTCAGGCTGAAGCATAAAAACCGGCTGGAGATAATAGAAAATGGTTTTGGCCAGGGGGCGATAAAAGAAACCTTGCGCCTCAATAAAGTAATGTCTGACGTTATCCAAGCTGTCTAGTGATGCCCATTTTAACCAAACAAAATCATCAGCAACAAAATAATTGTTCAGCATCGGAATTAAAGTAATAAGGGCGCTGACAATCAAAAGTAAATTAATTAGCCAATGAGAGCTGATCGTCTCCCAGACGTCCTGCCAAAGCGGCCGCCGGGGTTTAAAATAAAACCTGCTTAAACCGACCAGAGCGCCGCTGAGCATCCAGAAAGAAAAAGCCACTTTAGAGGCTTCAAAAACATCAATTAAGACCGCGTTAAGCGCCAGACCAGCCAAACCTCCCAGGACGCCGATCGCCAACCCTTTTAACCAAACCGATTGGCTGTCTCTCAAAATTTGTCTCATCAATAAGAACATTGCCAGCAATAAACTCCAGAAACTCACAAAGCCCAGCAAGCCGGTTTCAGCCAAACTTCTTAAATAATCATTGTCGGTCGCCAGGGAAACACTGGCATAGCCGCTACCGAGGACCAGATTCCGCTTAAAGGCCTGCCAGGCCCGCGGCCATTCACCCTGAAAGCGGGTCGTAAAAGAAATGTCATAAACAATCGCTTTTCTGACAAAATAATCTTTCGACAGTAAAAATAAAGCTGAGCTGGTGGCAATTTCGCTGGAAAGGGTGGCCGTTCTCATCTCCTCTAATTGCAGAATCAGCTTTTCTTCGCCTTCACCGCCAACTGCCACTTTCTTAGCCAGCTCTGCCGCGGCTAAAGATTCTTTTTTGCCTGGCAAAGCCAAAAAGCCAGTGCCCAAAGGCAGATCTTCGCCACCGGTTGAAGCTGGTTTCGGCGTCGGCGTCGGCCAGCCTGCAGGCAGAGGCGTCGGCGTTGCTGTCGGTTCGGCAATAAACTCTTTCAAAGTGGCAATCGGTTTACCGCTCTTAACGTCAAAAACCACCCGTTCAATCCGAAAGGTTTTTTCAAAGCGAATAATCGTGCCGCCGCCTAATTGCTTCATGAAATAAAAACTGATTAGTACCACCGGAATAATCAGCCATTTTTTCTTCTGCAGCCAAAGCACTAGGGAAACAGCCAGTAAATAAGCCATGAAGGAAATCCGCGAAGCCGTCAGCAGCAGCAGGAAAAAACCAGCCATTGTCACCGCCAGCCAAAGAATTTTACCTCCCCAGTTTTTCAGGGTGAAAATTAAGCTCGCGCCGAGGCTAATAATCAAAACCAGATAAGCCGCCAAATCATAATGGCCGGCAAAAGTTGAAGTAATTCTCGCGGTTGAAGGTAGAAAAAGCGGTATGCCTTTGGAAAATTCTTCATTCATCGTTAAAAAGGCCGGCAGGCTCCAATAGCGCTGGCCAAGACCATACAAACACACCAGAATCGCGGTTATCAAAACCACCCCAAGATACTTTTTAACTATCTTTAAACTTGTAATGCTTGCCGACACGACTAAAAAGAGGGTCATGTATTCAATCCGGCGCAGATAGTGAAGCAAGGCTAAATGTGGAAAAAAGTGAGCTGGCCGCGGCGCAATGAAAATGGCATTGATTAAGGAAAGGCCGCCGACCAGCCAATAAACCAGTATCGGCCATAAAAGAGGTGAACGGCAAGTCACTTTTTTGCGGTAAAGTTGCGCCAGCCAAACTAAAATGACCGCCGCCACGAAAAAATCTTCCCAGCGAATATAAACCCAAGTTTGCCAAATATCAATCAAAGGCAGTTTGGGATAAAGAGGAATGAAGGCGAAAAGAAACATCACTCCTAATTGGAGAAGATGTTTATCCAGCCAGCGTAAAAGCTTTTGCATAAGTAGTTTTAAGATAATGATTATTGGTCAAATCACCCACCAGCCACGCCAAAGCGGCCTTCGTGCGTAATAAAAATTTTAACACAGCCAGCTGCCAAGAAGCAAAGTGCTTTTCGTAGAAGTAAACCAGTCCTTGATAAATTCCCCAAATGGCCTGCTGCCGGCGCTGCCAATCGCCGGACTGACCACCTCGCTCCAGGTGAACGACTTCCACCCCTGGATAAAAAAAAGTTGTCAAGCCAGCTTTTTTCGCCCGATAGCAATACTCCATCTCTTCAACGTACATAAAAAATTTCTCATCCAAAAAACCGATTTTCTCAATAACTTCCCGCTTTATCAAAAAACAAGCACCGCTTACCCAATCAACTGGCCGAGCTTGTGCTGGCGACTGTCTCAGCCAACGATCACCCTTGAAAAGCGAAACAGCAGTGACAGGTAAAGTATAAAACGGCGCCGCTGACGGTTGAGAACTGCTATCAGCATTAACTAATCTTGGGCCAGCTACCCCTAAACCTGGCTGTTTTTCAGCAAATCTCACTAATTTAACCAGCGCCTGATCAATAATCTTAGTATCAGAATTAAGAAGAATTATATATTCACCCTGCGCCTGTTCAATTCCTTGGTTATTCGCTTTAGCAAACCCCAGGTTTTCTTTGTTCTTAATGATTTTAATTCGCGAACTCGTTAACTCGTTAATAAATAATAATTTAATCAACTCAACCGAGTTGTCTGTTGAGTTGTTGTCCACCACCAGCACCTCAAAATCAATGTCTTTGGTTTGCGAAAAAACCGAAACCAGACAATCCAGAAGCAACTTCTTAGTGTTGTGATTAACAATGATGATTGATAAATCCATTTATTGAAAGAGCCTGGCGCGGCCGAGGCGGTAGCGATAATTTTTGATTTTCCTCTCCCCTATTTCCCGAGCCGGCACGCCAACGACAATCTTCCCTGGAGCCACATCTTTGGTAACCACGGCCGCAGCCGCCACCACCGCGCCCCGGCCGATTTTCACGCCCGGCAGAATAATCGCCCGCGGCCCGATAAAGACATAATCCTCGATTTCTACCGGACCGTCAACCGGGTGAAAATCTTCACTGTGAACATCATGCTTTGAATTATAGATTAAAACCTGTGAAGCAATGGCCACATGAGCGCCGATTTTCAACTTAGCCCGGCCATCCAGAAAGCAATGATCGCCAATAATCGTGTCTTCGCCAATCTCAACACCACCGGGATTAAAGAAGTTAGCCCACATATGAATCTTTGCCCCCCGGTTGATTTTCACGCCGGCCAAACGATAGCCCAGCGTCCGCAGAGTATGTGACGGCACGTAGCCAAGCCAGCGCAAAAGCATCAGCTCAAAATCAAGAAAAATATTAAAAATTCTGTTAACCACTTTTCGCCGCATTTTCCAAAACCTCCAAAGTTTCCTGGCTGCATTTTTTCCAGCTGAATTTTTTGGCCTGCTCTTGGCTTTTTTTTGCCAGCTCCTTTTTGTTCTTCATCGCCTCTTGGATGCCCGCCGTGATTTCGTCAACATTTTCCGGATCAACCAAAACCCCGGCTTCACCGACAATTTCCGGCAGACTGCTGACATTGGAAGCCACCACTGGACAGCCGTAATGCATTGCTTCCAGCACCGGCAAACCAAAGCCTTCATAAAGCGAAACCAGGACCAGACATTGAGCCTGCTCATAAAAAGCCGGCAGTTCTTCGTCAGGAACAAAACCGGTAAAAATGACCCTGCTTTCAAGACCTAATTTCTTGACTTTGGTAAAAATTTCTTCGTAAAGCCAGCCTTTTTTGCCGACAATCACTAGCTTTATGGTTTCATTGTTCAATTGTTTCATGGCTAAATTAAAGCCTTCGATTAAACGAACTAGATTTTTGCGCGGCTGGAGCGTGCCAACATAAAGGATGAATTTGTCTTTAATACCGTATTTATCTTTCAGTTTTGACATTTGAGTTGTAGTTTTAACTTTTGAGCTTTGAGCTTTGAGCTTTATTCCCGGATAAGTTACCACTACTTTATCAGCTGGTAAGCGATAATACTTGATTATAGCATCTTTTGACGCTTGGCTGATGGTGAAAATTTTCCTGGCCCGGCGAATCGAGCGGCCGGTCCAGCGCCGGAGTTGAAATAAGTCTGCTTTCCGGAACATGTCCGGAAAGAAAATATAAGAAAGATCAAGAACGCTGACTACCAGCGCTACCGGACACCAGCGCGGACCATAATGACCGGGGCTGAAAAAAATATCCGGCCGCGGTCGGCTCAAATAAAGGTCAAGCGGCAGTCGCCATTGTGTCCAAAGCTTACCTGGCTTCAATACCCGATAGCACCACCAACTTCTGGCCGCTGGCAAATCCGGCAAGGGTTCATTCTTTAAGTAGATAGTGAATTTAGTTTTGACATTTAAGTTTTGGTTTTGACTTTTGAGTTTTGAGTTTTGAGTTTGATAAAATTGCTTTAACAGCTCATAGGCATAAATATTACTCCCCACCCGATTTTTCACGTTCGCTTCGTTGCCATCAACAGCGATTAACATTTGCCTCCTGGATAAACTGTTTTTAATTTTGCTTCAGGAATAGCTAAAATCCGAATCACATCCTGCTTGGTCGCTTCTGAATCGCAAAGAATGGCCGCG
>CAZTEW010000025.1:0-11091 GCA_964612215.1 uncultured Gammaproteobacteria bacterium | reverse complement strand
GAATAGCATAAGCGGCCGCCTTGTCTAAAGGATTAACTTTTGCCAGATAGCGGTTGATTGTCTGCTGATCAAGTTGCTTAAATTTTACTTTAGTGGTGACGGTTTTTTGCTTCATCTTGCCGCTGGCGGCGTCAATCACGGTCACGGCCGTCATCACCCGATGCTCCCGACCGCTCAACTGCCGCAGCATTTGCCGTGCTTCAGTCAGGTTTTTCGGCTTGCCTAGAATTTGACCGTCAATCTCGACTAGAGTATCTGCCGCAATTACCAGGCCTGTCTGTAAACCAGCCGCGATCGCTAAGGCTTTTTGCCGCGACAAATACCGCGCGTTTTGCCGAGCTGACCATTGCGGCTTGATTTTCTCCTTAATCTCGGCCGGTTGCACCTTAAATTTCCAACCCAGGCTTTTCAACAAAGCGCTTCGCCGCGGCGACCCAGAAGCGAGAATAATTTGCTTGCTCATGCTATACTCTATCTTAGCAAAATGAGCCAGATAAAAGAATTGTTAAAAAACCAGGCAGTCAGCGCCGCAGAACAAATTTTATTGCCAGTCGAGGAGATTTTATGGCAAAACATTAGGCGTAAACCAGAAGTTGAGCAAATTTTAGAACAACCAGGCGCTCGCGTTTTGCTGATCGGCACTAATCGTCAAGCCTCGTTAGCCCAAGAAATCAAAGCTTCTTATCCTCAAGCAAGCATCACTGTTCTTGATAGAAATCCTACAACTATTGCCGCGGCTCGACGAAATGCTCAAGAAACTGACGTCTGTTTTATGAACCAAGATATCTTTGATATCAAACCTTCAGATATGCTGCCCCTGGATTTAACAGTAGCTAAACACCTTATCCATCTTATTCCTGCTGATGAATTAGTTGCTCATGTCCAGCGTCTTCTAAAACCAGACGGAGTTTTTTACGCCAGCGTCCCGCTTTTGTGCGCTAGAAAACCAAGCCGCCAATTAAGAGCCGCGGAAATTCCTTTTGATCAAGAACCTCTTTTGGGCAAGGGCCTTAAGGGCGGTACTCTTTTAATCTTCCGTACTGAAGCTAGATAAATTGAACTTTGTCCTTGTTATTGGCGCAGGGATAGTCATTTTCGAAAGTCTTGAGAGCCCGCCGCGAGAAAGAACTAATCATTTTCCTTTAGTCATTCTTGGCGGGCGATCACGAAGCGAAGCGAGAACCAAAAAAGAATACGCTTTGCTGAGCGTCTTGAGAAAATGAGCTATCCCGAGCCAAGGTTAGCGAGCCATCAGGCTGACGATAAGCGGGGCGATGATGACCGCAATCAGGTTGATGACTTTAATTAAGGGGTTCAGGGCCGGACCGGCGGTATCTTTCAAAGGATCGCCGACCGTATCGCCGACCACGCTCGCCTTATGAGCCTCACTGCCTTTGCCGCCATAATGACCAGCCTCAATGTATTTTTTAGCATTATCCCAGGCGCCGCCGCTATTAGACATGAAAACCGCCAAGAGCTGGCCGGATAAAATCAAGCCTGCCAAAAACCCGCCCAAAGCCTCTTCTTTTAAAAGAAAACCAACTAAGAGCGGCGTTAAAATTGCTAAAGCGCCGATGGGCAATAATTCTTTTTGGCTGGATTTGGTACAAATCGCCACGGCCCGGGCATAATCCGGCTTGACTTTACCTTTCATCACCCCAGGAATTTTAAACTGCCGCCGGACTTCATTAATAATCACCTGGGCCGCCCGGCTGACGGCTTTAATTAATAATGAAGAGAAAAGAAACGGCACCGCGCCGCCGATTAACAAGCCGACAAAAACCAGTGGTTCGGAAATCCGGATGCCGTTCGCTAAAGCTTGGGGGTTGATTTTTTGAATATCAGTGATAAACGAGCCGAAAAGAGAAACGGCGGCAATGACAGCGCTAGCGATGGCCACGCCTTTGGTAATCGCTTTGGTGGTGTTGCCAGCCGCGTCCATTTCCGCCAAAATCTTTTGGCCTTTTTCCGGCATGTCTGACATTTCAGCAATACCGCCGGCATTATCGGCAATCGGGCCGTAAGAATCCATGGCCACATTATTGCCGGTTAAAGTCAACATGCCGATGCCGGTCATCGCCACGCCGTAAAGAACAAAAGTGGCGGAAAAGCCCTGGTAAATACCCAGAGCCGCTAAAATGGTGGCGGCAATCACCAGCAAACCAACCACACTGGATTCAAAACCGACACTAAGGCCGCTGAGAATGGTAGTGGCGGCACCGGTCTCGGTTGATTGGGCAATGTTTTTTACCGGCCGGTGATGCCAGTCGGTAAAGTATTTGGTCACTTCATCGATGACCAGGGCTAGAACAATTCCGGCCAAGACCGAAACAAAAGCCCGCCACTCATGCATATAAAAGAAAGCGACGAGAGCAAAACCCAAACTAGAAAACAGCGCTGAAATCCGAAAACCGTGATTAATGGCCGCCATCGGATTTTTCTTGCCTGGACCGGCTTTAACAAAATAAGTGCCGAAAATTGAAGCCAGCACGCCAATGCCGCGAACCACTAACGGGAAGATAATCCATTTGACCTCGCCGGTAATATGCCATAAAGCCAAACCTAAAATCAGGGCGGAAATAATGGTCACTTCATAAGATTCAAAAATGTCCGCGGCCATGCCAGCGCAGTCGCCGACATTATCACCGACCAAATCAGCAATCACCGCCGCGTTGCGCGGATCGTCCTCGGGAATACCGGCTTCAACTTTACCGACCAAATCCGCAGCCACATCAGCCGCTTTAGTATAAATACCGCCGCCAACCCGCATTAAAAGGGCCAGTAAAGTGCCGCCGAAACCAAAACCCAGGAGCGCGTCCGGCGCTGCTTTGCCAAAAATAATAAAAATCAAAGTGCCGCCCAGAAGACCGAGGCCGTCAGTCAACATGCCGGTAATCGTGCCGGCCCGGTAAGCGGCCTGAAGAGCTAAATCATAATTATTTTTCTTGGCCGCCTGAACCACCCGGATGCTAGCCTGAATCGCCATGCCCATGCCTAAGCGGCCGACCATTGCCGAGAAAAAAGCGCCTAACAGGAAAGCTACGGCCCGGCCGATGGCCACGGCAATCCGGGCGTGCTGGCCAAACCGCAAGACCGCCTCTTCAGTCGGTGCCGCCACCCAAGCGCTTAAGAAAAGAAGAAAAAAGAGAACAATTAATAAAAGGCGAACAATGCTCCACTGGCGGGCCAAATAAGCTTCGGCACCTTCTTTAATCGCCTGCCAAACCTCTTTGGCTTTACCCCGAGCCGTTGGCAAGGCCAGAATCTGCTTCCGCAGCCAAAGCGCATAACCCAAGCCCAAAAAGGCCACGCCTAAAACTCCCCAAATCAGCGCTTGTTCTAATGAAGAAAAACCTTTTAATCCCAGCACAATAGCTGAATTTTAACAAAATCTGCCTCAAAGTCAACCCGGGTGGCCGATGGGAAAGAGGTAAGGGCCGCCGGCTGAAGGCACTGATTTAACCGCCCAAAGAAGTTGAGAAAGCTGAGCTAATGTTAGAAATTGATCAGTAAACTCTCTCATTGCTTTTCTTGACTGGCGCTGGCAGCTTCATTGCTTGATTTGGACGAATTTTTTGATCGAGCGGTCGTAAGTTTTTTCAACATCGGCTGGGAAACAACAGGCCGGCAGTTCATTGCGACCTAGATGATAGCGCAGACATTCACAACAAACACCCTTTTTGTCACAACCCGGATAGGTACAAGGACAGTTTTTTAAATTATCATTTTGATTAACACAGGTTTTCATCAGTTCTATTTTATCATGCTTCATAAACTCACTTTATTATTGTCAATTTTTTCTCTCTTGCCTAGCTTATCAAAATCACGATCAAAGCTAACAATTTTCTTTCCCTCGAGTTTCGCTAAAAGAAAATTATAAGCGTCGGCAAAATCAACTTTTTTATTCACAAAATAATCAAGCGCCTGCAGAAGAAGTTTTTTATTCTTAATTTTAAGATTTTTTAAAGCCATTAAAGAACTGACAGAATTCTGGATTTCTAAAGCAGGCAAACGATAAAACGAATCTAATGTCCAAATAATTTCCAGAACCACAATGTCGGTTGTCCACAATCCCACTTTCCCTTTTTCTACTTTTTGGAAAAGTTTTTTGGCCAAGCGGTGCTGCTTTTTATTATCAGCTAAGAGAAAACGAAGAAAAATATTAGTATCAACAAAATATTGCTTCAAATTCCCTCCCGAGCAATTCTGGCCGCAATTTTTTCTTTTGTCTCCAGTCTGATTTTCTTTGAATCCGCTGTTTTAGCAAGATAAGCTAGAGAACCAGCTAAAGAATCAACTTGCGAAACCAAGGGTTTCACCACTAAAACCTTATCTTTAATAGAAATCAACGCCTTTCTGATTTCATCCAGACCCAGCATCTCAACCATTTCTTGAGGAATAGTTAGCTGGTTTTTAACAGTAATGGTCGCTAAAGTTGTCATTTCTTTTATCTCCTCGTAAGGAAACTATAACATTACCTTACTTTACTTGTCAAGACTTGGATTTCAATGAATTTTTTAATGGAGCGGTCGTAAGTTTTTTCAACAGATTTTAACATCTTTTTTTGGCCATTCTTTTGCCAATGGCAATTTACTTCTTGACCGGGCTGGGCATCAGAGTAGCGGACGAGAAGTTGAGAGGCAGGTTCGAGCGCGGTTTTGCGGAAAACCACGGCGATCGGCGAAGGAATGTCAACCACTTCACCAAACCACCAACTTTGCTGGCGGGCTAGTTTTGCCAATTTTTGATTTTCTTTTTCATGCCGGCCAATAACAATTAAATTTTTGTCCTGCCAAAAATGACGGCCTGATTTTAAAAGTTCCACTATCGCCAAAGTAAGTTTGCTGCCGCGATCAAGAAATTCTTTTAGCCGCTGACTAAACGCCGGATCAGTTAAAAGACAACCGCCGGCCGGCGTCAGAAAATTCTTAAGCTGATATTTTTTTGCCAAAGCCAGTTGTTGATGACGGCCGCGGCCGCGGATACCAAGTTCGGCCAGCGGCCGGAGAATTTTTCCCTCTAAACCCGCTTCTTTTTCGATGAGAATAATTCCCTGTTTTCTTTGGGAAAAAGGCCGCTGGCCGATTACTTCGCCAGTCGCCAGTTTTTCGGCGTTAATTCTTTGCGCTAGCTGCCAAGCTTTTTTTAATAAAAAAGCGCGGCAATCCAAGCAGGGATTCATGTTTTTGCCATAACCATGAATCGGCTGAGCCACTAGCTGCAAATAATCTTCGCTTAATTTAATAAAATAAATTTTCAGCTCCAGCTGGCCGGCGATTTTTTTCACTGCGGTCCGGGTTAGTTTGGAAAACGGATTTTGAAAATGAACCGCTGTGACTTGATAATCTTTTTCTTGGAGAATTTTGGCGGCCAGCAAAGAATCCAGGCCGCCGGAAAACAAAACCAAAACTTTACTCATCTGATTAATTTTTACCTGCTTTATCAACCCAATCTCTCTCGTGCAAATCTGGCGATTAGCCAGCCGGCGGCGAAGCCGCCGGCATGGGCGATAAAAGCGACGCCACCCATTTCCGCGGTCAGATAAACCAGACTGCCGGCGCCGGCAAAAAGTTGAGTGATGAACCAATAAAGCAAAACAAAACTGGCCGGCAGATAAAGCCGATGCCAAAAAAGCGGGCCGGGCACTAAAGTCTCAATCCGGTGATGAGGAAAAAAAACAAAATAAGCGCCCATGACGCCAGCCACCGAACCGCTGGCGCCAATCATCGGCACCATTGAATTCCCCATAAAAAGCAGTTGGCTTAAACCAGCGATGACGCCGGTCAATAAATAAAAAATGAGAAATTTAACCCGGCCCATTTTGTCTTCGACATTATCGCCAAAGATTTTTAAAAACCACATATTGGATAATAAATGAAAAAAGCCGCCGTGCAAAAATTGAAAACTAATCAGCGAGCTAATTTTAAAATCAGCCGCCACTAAACCATATTGGCTGATAAAAGCTTCGGTGTTAATCGCCATGAGCTCGAGAAGAAAAACAATGACATTAACGCCAATTAAAAAATAAGTGATTAATGGCTCGCGCCGGCTGGTATGCGGATCGCGCAAAGGGAACATGGTCTCATTATGATATCACTTTTTCCCAAGGAAAACCGCGACGGCCAAAATGACCGTAGCGAGCCGTCCGCTGGTAAATGGGTCGAAGCAGGTCTAAATCTTTAATAATCCCGCCAACAGACAAGTCCAAAATTGACCAGGCATAATCCTCAATTACTTTTTGCGGTTGGCGAGCGGTCCCAAAAGTTTCAATTGCTTTAGCAATCGGATCTTTATGGCCGATGACATAACCGACCTGGACTTCACAACGGTCCGCTAAGCCGGCGCTAACAATATTTTTAGCAATAAAGCGGCTGGCATAAGCGCCGGTGCGGTCAACTTTGGTCGGACATTTGCCGGAAAAACAGCCGCCGCCGACCCGGGCCATACCACCGTAAGAATCAACCACAATTTTCCGACCGGTTTCGCCCATATCTGAATGCGGGCCGCCGATTTCCCATTTGCCTGTGCCGTTTAAAATCAACTGGCTGGGCTTAATTGGTCTTTGTTTGTATTTGGCCAAGACTGGCAAAACTGCTTTTTCAAAAAGATCGCGCTTCAGTTGTCTTTTGCTGACTTTGAGATCGTGGGGTCTGGCTAAAACCACGCTTTCGACTTTAACCGGCTGACCATGATCATAACGGACGACTACCTGGCTTTTGCCGTCCGGCCGCAGATAAGGAAGTTCTTTCTTCGCCAGGTCGTCCATTTTTTTCACCAAGCTATGCGCCAGCATAATCGGCAGAGGCATTAATTCCGGAGTTTCCCGGCAAGCATAACCGAAACTCATGCCTTGATCACCAGCGCCGATGGCATCGGTTTGACTGACACCGCGGTCAATGTCCGCTGACTGCTGATGAACCAAAACTTCAACAGCGGCGTTTTGATAATCAAACTGGTAAATCGGGTCGTCATAACCCAGGCTTTTGACCACTTGGCGGCTGATTTTTTCGTAATCAACTTGAGCTCTGGTTTTGACTTCGCCGGCAACAATGATTTTATTGGTCGTCACCAGACATTCGATGCCGGTGTGAGAATAAGGGTCTTGCCGCAAACAGGCATCCAAACAGGCGTCGGAAATTTGGTCGCAGATTTTGTCCGGATGACCAGCGCAAACAGATTCAGAAGTAAAAAGTTGATAATTCATCTTGTTTTTCTCTCGACTTCGCTCGAGAGCTTGTCTGTCCCCTTCGACTACGCTCAGGGTAAACCCTTCTAACTTGCTCGGGGTTAGAGTTGGCACCGCGTCCACCTCATCGGCGGATCGGTTGCCGGGTGAGTCAACAGGCTAATTCCCTCGTCACCACTCTAGACAATTTCAATGATTTTTAATCTACCATCCAAAAAATTACTTGTCAATAGCAGTTTTGCTTTATTTTCCTTTTTAGAATATACTACTCTTACATGCAAACCAAAGTTCTTAATTATCGAATCATTGTTACTCCAGACAAACAAACAGGAACGAGCAAGTCTGGTTATACCGCTCTTTGCCCCACCTTGGGCGTGGCCGACGATGGTGATACCATCGAAGAAGCATTAAAAAATGTAAAAGGCGCCATTCAAGCCTATGTTGATAATTTGGTTGAGGATAAACAACCTGTTCCTGTCGATCAACCTCAAAAAGATATTGTTACCACGGCCCAAGTTAATGCCCCAGCGTTTCCTTTTCAGTTTACCTAGCTTTTTATATGACAAAGCTGCCTCAAATTAAACCCCGCAATATTGAAAAAGTTCTCGTCAAATCAGGTTTCATTCCCAGGTCTGGAAAAGGAAGTCATCTAGTTTACAGACATCCTAATGGAAGGCGTACAGTAATACCACGTCACAATCGACCAGTGAGAATTGGAACATTAAGGGCAATTTTAAGACAAGCTGATATAACTAGCGAAGAATTTTTAAGGCTGTTAAAGAAGAAAAAATAGCAGTTCATTCCGGAATGTCGGGAATAAGTTTTAAAAGTTGGGCGAGCGCGCAGCAATTGCGTATAACGTATGCGCTTATCTGAAGTTCTGACGAAGTCAGAATTTGGGAATTTTTCGCAGGAAAATTCCAGATAAGCGCTGTTATCTGTCCCGAGCGTAAACGAGAGCCCGCAGGGCGTGGCGAGGAGCGGAGGCGAAGCCGAGCACCGTAGAGTTCCAGAGGTCGCCGAGTTAATTTACTTTTTTCTTCTTTTAAACAATAAGAAATAAGTTATAAAAATAAAGATAATTAAACCAATAATACCCAAAATATAATACGTTATATTATTATAATTTTCTTCTTTTATTGTAGTGCAATCAGAAGGGCAATTACATGTATTCTCCCAACTTTCACAAATTTTATTGCCGCAGTCAGAACAAATAGCCCAACCACCAACCCTGCCTGTACAGCCTTCGTATGGTCCGGGATCATCATTTTTTATAGTGATCAGATCCTCGCAACATTGCCCAGTTTTTATTTCCTCACCGGCCTTTTTGCATGGCAGCTCTTTTTTGTATTCAACTCCACATTCTCCTCTAAAAAATTTCCATTCCTCACACTCCTTTCCGTCTGGGAAAATACAAACGCCATATTGGCCACCAGATGAAGGGTCTGTTTTGATTTCTAACTGATATCCTTGTTCGATACAATAAGTTGATGCTGGATTGGCTATTGCAAAAACTGAAGAAGATAAGAATAAACTTGTAATTGAGATAAAAAATAATAAGATGATAAATTTGTGTGTCATATTTTTATTATTAAGTTTGTTGCATATATAAATTTTTCTATTCATAGAGCGACCTCTGGAATTACAGATAATGGGCGCGGGTTATGTGAAGTCCCGCGAAGCGGGATTTCTGTATAACCCGCTGTTGTGCGATGTCCGCGAGCGTGAGCGAGCGGACGAGTACAACAAAGGGCAAGCGTTAGCGCAGCCCGCGCCCATTGTGCAAAATCTTTCCCCGCCTCTGGCGGGGAACTGCGAGCGAACGCGAGCGGATTTTGCACAACTAGCGTTTAGGCGAATTGTTTTCGTTAAATCTTATCAACACCAGGTTATAAGAGAGTTTGTCACTTTAATTCGAAGACCACGGTGACGGTTTTGCTGACGGTTTCAGCGCCGGGTTCGATCGGCGCGCCGCCGCCCATGCCGCCTTCAAACATCACTGGATAAACGCGCGCCGTTTGATAACCTTCGCTGACGCTGATTACTTTGCCTAACCGACCATCGCTGGCTTTGGCAATAATTTCCGCTTTTCCCCGAGCATTGGCAATCGCCTGGTCTAAAAGACCGCTTTCGGCTTCTTGGGTATCGTCCAATCTAAAATTCGGCCCATAAACATCAGTGGCCCCGCTGCTGGTCAATAAACTGGCCAGCTCTGAAGCCTGATCAATATCGCGTAAAGTAATGTTAATTGAGTTGCTCACCCGCCACTGACCCTGGCGCTGTTTTTGCCGGACCTCTTCGTAAAAAGTTTCTTCGCTCTGATAAATGCTTAAGTTCTGCGTCTGAATGTCCGCTTCGCTGATGCCGAAGCTTTTCACTGCTTCAATAATCAGCGCTACTTTTTGGTTGACTTCGTTAATGGCGGCTTCTTTGTCGTCATTGATACTACTGACGCCGGCCGTAAAACTGGCAATCTGGCTCCGCTCCTGGGTCTTGGCAGTGCCAACCACAGTAATCGTCTCGGCCGGCGCCAGTTTCAGCTCGCCCCAATTAACTCTTTCCCAGGGCAAAAACAAGCCAATGCCTAAAAGCACCGCGCCGGCCAAAATTAGAGTCAGAGCGTTTTTTCCGTTCATTAAACTAATGATAAGCTTATTTTTTCTTCTTGTCCAGCTTATCACAAACAAATAAAGTTTTGCAGTCTGGGTGGCTGCAGCCGCCGACCGAGAAGTTGGTCTAATTAGAAGATAATCAAAATGGCCATTAGCAGTAGCGTAAAAAGTGTCAGCCAGGCGGCCGTGTAGCCAATCAACCGCAATGCTTCCTTGGTTTTCTTCTCTTCCCAAATCAGCAGAAAGGGTTTTGCCAAGCCGATAAAAGCGCAGATTAAGGCTGAAGCCACCAGCAGAATCAAGAAAAGCAGCGGCCCGAGATAGTTCGGCACCCGGCCAAAAATCTGGTTGCCCCGCCAGAACAAAACTGCCACCAAGCTACAATAAGCCGCCAATCCCAAAGCCTGATAAAAACCAATTAAAGGCAGTTTCATAATCCTAATAATAGCACATCATTGCTTTCAAAGTTTGGCTGATTACCTTAACTCCTGGAACTCAAGGGAGATTATTAAGCAGTTTTCTAAACTCATATATGTTGACAATCTTTATTTTTTGCCAAGATTTGAGAGACAACAAATCATCGTCGCCAGTGATAATAAATTGAGCTTTAGCCTTTTGACCGGTTTTTAAAATCGGATGGTCTTTTGGATCGCGCAGATAAGTCTTTAGAGGTTTAAAACTCACTTTTATCATAATAGCGTCGCGTTTTAAAAGCCGCCAAAGACGATCAAATATTTCTCTGTTTTGAAACTTATTTCTCCTCAATACTTCTTCCACTTCATTGATAATATAATCAGAAATGGCTATTTCCACGCCCTGATGGAGAAGTTTAAAAATAAATTCCCTGGCCATTCCAGGATGAATCAAAGCCGAAATGAGAATGTTGCTGTCAAGAACGACTCTTGAAGATAAAACCACGCTTCTTTCTTAAACTTTTAACTGTTTTTAAAATCTTCTCATCAGAGACATTAACTTCCTTGCCTATCTTATCGCCCAAAGCAAAAACCCCTTGCCAGAGAAAAAAGCGAGGCAAAACCGCCGCTAAAGAAGGCGCCAGCCAAAAGTCTAAAGCCAACTGGCTTATCCGCCATTGTTTGCCTACTTTTTTGCCCGGCACTTTGCCTTCGCGAAGATATTTCTCCATTACCTGCGGATTAACCTTTAAATATTCAGCCGCTTCTCTGGTCGTAAAAATCTGACTATTAAACATATTTTGAGTATCAAATAAGTTGCTTTGAGTATATTTTAACCTATTTTACATTTTTGTCAAGAAGGAAGTTTTTAAAGCCAGCG
>CAZTEW010000024.1:8587-11350 GCA_964612215.1 uncultured Gammaproteobacteria bacterium | reverse complement strand
GGCACAGCGCCTTGCGTTGATAGTGCCTTCTGGGTTATGGCATCTATATGGATCTGGTCCGCTGGGTGGTTGAGTGGGTTGAGGGGTAGCTGTAGCCTGTGGTTGTCCGCCAGCTGGCGGAGTGTCTGTTGGTTGCGGCGTTGAAGTTGGTGGCTGCGGCTGGGGTGTGGCGGTTGGTTTAGGTGTGGCAGAAGGTTTAGGAGTGGAAGTGGGTGATGGTTTTAATTGAGCGCAACTCTCGCAATCACCGGTACTCTGACAAGATTTGGCCGGACTAAACGGCCGGCCGACTTTTTCGTAAGAATAGCCTTGACTGTCGCACCATTTTTCAATTTTCATGCAGCTGCCGCTGACGCAATCAGTTTTCAAACAGCCATTGAGCATTTGGTTTTCTTTACCGGCGCAATTAGGTTCTGGCGTTGAACAGTTAATATCACAATGTTCAGCGCCGTCTTTGGAAATACAGTCGCCCCAGTAAAAGCCTTCACTGCCAGCGTCATTTTTACAGACTTTAACAGTTTTAGCGGTTTGGCAGCCGCAGCACTCGCCGTAAATCCTGACTTCGATTGGTCTTTCAGCAGGACATTGAGGATTATTGCCGCCGCCCACATAGCCGGCAAGGGCAGGCGGGGCTAACCCAATTAGCCAAATTAGCCAAATTAGCCAAATTGTTTTTTTCATTGAACGATCAAGCTTCTAACAGCCTTTTCTCCAGAATAAGGGATAAATTCCGCGGTTTTCCGGCCGTCCGGCGCCCAGACTTTAATAAATAACAGATCGCCAAGTTCAGGTTGAGCCGCTGTTTTCTGATCAAAACTGCGCAGATTGCCCAGATCAACCAGCCAAACGCCGCTGCGATCCGTAAAAGTCATGATTGGCTGCGATTTAATAATATTGCGATTTTCACCATCAAGCAGGTTCAGATAAACCAAAGCGTTGGCTACCGGTGTCATCCCGTCCGCTGCAAAAACCGGGCCAAAAATCGGTTGAGGAAGGGATGGTTGTTCAAGGACGCCAGCGGTTTTAATCGCCGGCAGGATTTCGCCTTGCCGGTCATATTTCAAAAAATAGCCATTAGCCGCCAAACGATAATAATAGCTTGTTTCCGGCTCCAGATTTTTTAAAGCGGCAAAATGGGTGCTGCCGGCGCCAGCGATTTCATCCGGAAAAAGCTGGCATTTAGCGCCGAAATGTTGGCAGAAAAAGAATTCCAGAAATCGCAGCAGACGATTGCTTTGAGCGCTAATAGCAACACTGCCTTGGGTGGGTTGGTCAGTCAGCCAAGTAATTGAAAGCGAGCTGTCGGTCACATTAGCGACTTTGACTTCGTCAGCTTGCGGCCGCTGGCGCCAGTTCTGCGGAAAAGCAACCAGCCGCTTCCGGGCTGGTCTCGGCGCTGGCAGTTCTTCTTTAGAAGTGCCAATCGCTCCTTGGCTCCAACTTTTTTCACCATCATGGAAAGTAAAACTGCCTGTTTGCTCGACCGCCAGAGACGCCGGGTAATAGCTGGTTTGGTTCTCGACGAGGACATTATTCAAAACAAGCAGATAACGACCGTTATTGTCAGTGACAGTGGAGATTAGAGTCGAGTCAGGAAATTGAAAATAGACCAGAGCTTCACTGGCTAATTGGTCAGTAAAAATGACCGGCGGCAGGGGAGTGGTGGCGAGGTGGCCAGGCGTCCGGAAAGAATAAGGCTGATTCTGGAAATTAAAATTCTGACTGCCGGAAACCAGCTGGAAATAATAATTTGTGTCCGGCGCTAGGTTTTTCAAGGTCAGATGGTGCAGTCGGGAAGAGACGGTTTCACCGCGGTCGTCAAAAGCGGTCTGGCTGGCCGCGAGCCGCTCGTTGTCACCGTAAACCACGCTGGCGATGACAGGCTCTTCGGTTACCCAAGAAACTGTGACTGAATTCTCGGAAAAATTGCTTAGCCTGATTGCTTGGGGCTGGTTCAGAGCGCCGGCTTGCGGGAAAATGACTGGCCTGACAACTAAAACCAGGCTGGCGAGCAGGCCAGCCAAGCCAACAAGAATTGCCAAAATCCCCCAAAGTCGATCTTTGGGGTTTAAATCTTTTATCACCTAGAACCACTTTAGAACAAAACCATAAATCTTGTCAAGCCCTAAACCGCATTGGGTTTAGGGCGCCGACCCCGTATACACGCCCCTCGAGAGCGCGAGGCTGTAAGCCTCCGGCTCGAGGAAAGTGTTGTTCGGGGTCAAGGGTTATTTTTGCTTTTTCAGGAAGCGGTGGATTTGTTTGGCAAATTGCCGCAGATCTTCAAGTTTGTCGCTTAAATCAGTGTAAGCCAGCCGATAATCCATGTCTCGATAATTATGAACAATTACATTTCTCAACCCCGAAGCTTCAGCCATCTTTTTGGCCAGTTGAGGATTAATAATTTTTTCTTTGCCTAAAAGCTCAAAAGCATCTTTGGCTGTTTCTTGCCGAGACAGCTTCAGAGCGGCAATTAAATGGGTGGCAATATCAATGCAGGTTTCGACTGTTTTCTGCATCCGCCGGTCAATCAAGTCTTGAATATCTTCATCGCTCAGAATCATATCAATGGTCAAATCCATCCGTTCGATCCGATTAATTGAATCTTGTAGATAATCAAGCAGCGCTTCAAGCATTGAATTTAACGGCATGGCCGAAACTGCCTTCCTGAAAAGCTTTATCTAGATAATCACGATAGATGTCTCTCATGTGCTGACTGTCAAAATAGGTTTTCATGATTTTTTTTTCAACCATGACTCGATC
>CAZTEW010000024.1:0-8487 GCA_964612215.1 uncultured Gammaproteobacteria bacterium | reverse complement strand
GCCAGAACCGCCGGCTCTTTAGCCAGCGCCTGGCGCAGTTCAGCCAGAGTTTTTTGGCTTAATGGCAATTTGATCGCTTTTTGCTTCATATTGACATTTTATCCCGCCTGTGATTATTTGTCAAAATCATGCCGTCACACCTCGGAGGAGCCGCTTCGCATTTTAGCGGGGCAGCTCGTGTTTCATTTTAATTCAACACTCGCGCCGGCGGCTTCGAGGCTATTTTTGCTTATTCAGAGCAGGCTTAAAGGGATAAAAAAGATAGTGGTTTTATTTTTTTTCACCTGCCGGCTTTCTTGCCAATTAGCCATGATGGCTGTTTCCGGTTGGTAAGAGTTAATAAAGCTGGTCAAAGAGCGGCTGATTTTGGCGGTTTTTTTCACCTCCAAGGGCATAATTGGATTTTGGATAATAAAATCAACTTCAGCCTTGGCAGTGGTTCGCCAGAAATGCGGTTTTTTTTCTTTCAAGATTAAAAAAGCGTAATTTTCCAAGAGAACGCCTAATTCCTGATCGTCAAACTCGAATTTTTCCACCAAAGTGTTTCTTAAGCCTAAATCAAGAAAATAATACTTGGGGTTTTTCTTCAGTTCAGTGACTAAATTGCGATGAAAAGGGCGAATTTGCTTCAAGACATAAGTTTCTTCAAAAATATTTAAGATTTCTTTAACTTCTTGAAAATAAAGCGAAGCCATCTGGCTAAGGTCATTAAAATTAATCAAGCTGCCCAGAGTTGAGGCTAAATATTGGAGAACCTTGACCGCTTTTTCTTTGTATTTTAAACCGTAGAGCTGAACCAGGTCTTTTTCCAGATAAGTCGTAAAAAGATTTTTCAGGAGAATGATTTTCTTTTCGCGATTTTTCTCTAAAACGATTTTCGGATAGCCGCCAAAGGTGAGATACTCTAAAAGATATTGATTTAATTTCTCTTGGTGAGCCGACTTGACTAAAACAGGAGATTGCCAGGAAAATTGATTGATCTGATATTCCCGGAAAGCTCGCTGATCTTTGACTTTTAAAAATTCAGCGAAAGAAAAAGGGTAAAGTTCAAAAAACAGTGCTCGGCCAACCAGATATCTGCCCAGCTGGGCGATATCTAGAGTCGAGGAGCCGGAAACGATAAATTTCGCCCGCGGATAGCTGTCAAAAAGCAGCTTTAAAATTTTGCCGCCGTTTTTCAGGTATTGGATTTCATCAATTAAGAAAAAGACTTTTTTTTGATCGCGGAGATAAAACTCAAGATAGCCCCGAGGATTGCGGGCAAGTTTTTCTTTTTCTAGTTCGTCTTCTAGATTAAGAAAAAATACCTGATTGGTCGAGTATTTTTCTTGAAGAAGCTTGCCGAGTTTAGCGAGAAGCGTGGTTTTACCGCTTTGTCTCGGGCCGCGAATAACGATAATTTCGCGATCTTCAATGAATTGAAGAATTTGCGGCTCCAAATCCCGCTGAACATAATTTTTAGGATAAAGGCTATTAAAATTCACAATAATTGAATTTTAATGCTATTCTTATTAAATGTCAAGGGCTATTTCAATTCGACAGTCGCGCCGGCGGCTTCCAGAATCTTTTTCGCTTCTTCGGCCTCCTTACGATCCACTTCTTTGAGTAATTCCTGAGGAGCCTTTTCCACTAAATCCTTAGCTTCTTTCAAGCCCAAATCAGGCTTGACTTGGCGAACCGCTTTAATGGCGCTGATTTTGTTGTTGCCGGCGCTGGCAAGAATTAGATTGACAATCGCTTTTTCTTCTTCTTGGTCTTGACCAGCCGCTGAAGCTGGAGTGCCGCCAGCCGCCGCAGAGGTGGCCGCTGCTCCACCAACTAGCGGACTTGTCTGGATATCAAACTTTTTCTCCAAAGACTTGACGAGTTGGTTAAGCTCAAGAACAGAGAGCGACTCAACCTGCTTGATAATTTCGTCAATTTTTTTCGATTTCTCTGCCATTAGTTTCACCCCCTTTCTTGCCGGACACCTCCGAGGAGTCGTCGCCAGCGGGCGCGCCACCTCGCAGGAGTCCTACTTTCCTACAAATAAAAACTAATTTCCTCACATCAACGTTTAAGTCTTGGGCCAGGTGCTGGAGCGGTGAATTAAGCAAGCCGGCTAGCTGGACTATCAGTTGGTCGCGGTCGGGAATTTTGGCTAAATCAAGCACCATTTCTTTTTCTAACGTTTCGCCCTCAAAAAAACCGGCTTTGATTGGTAGAACTTCAAATTCTTCGCCAAAACCAGCCAGAATTTTAATCGGCGCCAATTCATCCTTAAAAGCCATCATCAAGGCTGTCGGCCCCTTTAATTGCTTTTCGTCCGCCAGCTGACCGACCGGCAGTTGAGCGTTTTGCAACGCTAGCTTCAGGAGAGTATTTTTGACGATGGTGAACTCACCGCCAGCTTCCCTGATTTTTTTTCTTAATTCTTCTTGTTGGGGGACAGTCAAGCCAGAATAATCCGCCAAAACAAACGATTTTGCTTTTTGAAGCTTTTCAACAAGATTCTGAACAAACCCGATTTTTTTTTGATTAACCATTTTCCTCGGTAGGGTGGTGGTTTAATCCGCCAGCTGGCGGACCCCGCTATCTTCGGTTAAGGACATTATTTTAGATCATTGACAAGCTGCTGTCAATAGTCTTGACTGGAATTATGTCTGGTCCAGAGAATTGTCTATTGCTAGTTGACAAATACTAGGGTCTTTTGTAAGATATGACTGACATGTTTTATCCAAGGAAAATATTGCCGCATTTAGAGAAGGAACTGAAAACCAAAGAGATTATTGTTCTCACCGGCATGAGGCAGGTGGGTAAAACCACTCTTCTAGAGTATCTTTTTAAAAAGATTAAATCTTCTAATAAGGCTTTTCTGGATTTAGAAAACCCGCTTCATCGAAAAGTTTTTGAAGAAGAAAATTTTGACAATATTTGGAACAACTTGAAAGAGTTTAATATTTCATCTAGAGAAAAAGCTTATATTTTTTTGGATGAAATTCAGAACTTGCCTCAAGTAAGTCAAGCTGTCAAATATCTCCACGATCACTGGCCAGTGAAATTTTTCCTGACTGGCTCGAGCAGTTTTTATCTTAAAAATTTATTTCCGGAATCTTTAGCAGGCCGAAAATTGGTTTTTGAACTTTTTCCTTTGACTTTTAGCGAGTTTTTAAAATTCAAAGGAATTGTTCGAGAAACGCCTCAAGAATTTTCTCAAAAAGCGAAAAATAAAAATAAAATCGCTTTTGCCAAATATCAAGTCTATTATCAGGAGTTTATGGAATTTGGCGGTTTTCCGGCCGTGGTTCTTGAGGAAAACCAATCAAGAAAAAAACAGCTTTTAGAAGGAATTTTCAAGTCTTATTTTGAAAAAGATGTCAAAAATCTGGCTGATTTTAAAGAAATTGCTAAATTAAGGGACTTGATTTTGCTTTTAATTCCTCGTTCCGGCTCAAAAATCGAGATTAGCAAGTTGGCTTCAGAACTGGCAGTCAGCCGAGAGACAATTTATTCTTATCTGGCTTTTTTAGAACAGACTTATTTTATTGCTCTTTTGCCGCGCTGGAGCAAAAGCATTGATCGTCAGGCCGCCGGCCGGAAAAAGTTATTTTTCTGTGATACTGGTTTGGCTAATTTTTTAGGCAAAATATCTTTGGGCCAATTATTTGAAAACAGTGTTTTTCAGAATTTGCGGCCTGATTTTTCGCTCCATTTTTACAGCAAAAATAGCCAAGAAATTGATTTTATTGTTGATGGAAAAGCGGCCTTGGAGGCAAAATTCAGCTATTCTTTAAGAGATAGTCGTCATTTTCAGCAAAGAAGCCAAGTCCTTGGTTTGCCAGAAAATTACTTGATTATTTTTAATTGGCAGGACAAAAAAGAAGTAATTTTAGCGATTGACCTTTAATGAAAAAGAAAAAACTCTCTATTATTTTTTCAATTTTTGGACTAGCAATCTTGATGGTGGGACTACTAATCGGCGTGAAACAGGTTGGAGAGCGGCAGGAGGTGCGGACGCGGGCGGTTGCTTTGCCGCAATATCAGCAGATAAGAGAAACTTCTGGACAAGCAGGCGCCGGCGAGGCAGGCGGCGCTAATGAAGCCGAAATCGGCAAATGGGTGGTGCCTTCGATTAATGGTTTTGCTTCGGACGCTTTTACCGGCGCCGCGACTGTCAGTTACCCGATTCAACTGCCAGCCGGCATCCGCGGTCTCCAGCCAAACTTAAGCCTTCATTATTCCAGTTCGACGGTCGATGACGCCCGCCTCAAAGAAAAATCGCTTGACTGGCAGCGGGGTTATAAAGTTCAGGCGGACTACGCCGGTTTGGGCTGGAGTTTGGGCGGACTGGGCTATATTACCAAAGACCGGACCGTCTATCCTCACCAGTATTATCTGGTTTTTCCCGGCGGTTCGGCTCGATTATTGGCGAAGGAAGGCGCTAATTGCGAATGGGAAACCAGCCCCAAGCTTTTTGCCAAGATTTCTCACTGCGTGAACAAGCATTATGATTATCAGGACACTAATCACTGGGAAATTATTACCAAAGACGGCGCCCACTATATTTTTGGCGAGCAGGTTCTTGAAGATGGCCGGCCGCAAACTTGGACCTCTTTGGAAAACAACAGCCCGACTTCGCTGTTAGTGATTAATAATAACGCTAACACTAAAAGCCGAATGGAGCCGAACAAATGGCAGTTAAGCCGGATTTTTGATGTTCATGGCAATGAGGTTAGGTTTTATTACCAGCAGGAGTTAAGACAATATCAGGGCGGCCATTATCCGCATCAATATTATGCTCGGGCGATTTTACCGACGAAAATAGAATACGGTCTTTACCGGGTTGAGTTTGCTTATCAGGATAAGCGGACAGACTACAAAGTTCCGGGCTGGGATGATGGCTACCAGCAGTCATTTTGGACCAAGAAACTGCTCAAAGAAATCAAGATTTTTAGCGACAGCCAACTTTTAAGAAAATATGTTTTGACCCATGAGTACACGCCAGCAGTGGCTGGCGTTAGTGGAGATTTATCTAATAAACACGCGGTTTTGACCAAGATTGAACACCAGGGCCGGGGCGGACAAGGCGGTTTGCCGCCTTATATCTTCACTTATGACAGCCTGAATCATCTTCGCGGCGCTGATTATGTCATGGGCGATATTTATTTAATCACCGCCAATAACGGCTATGGCGGCCAAGTCAGCTACGAATACCAATGGTTTGATTCGATTCGCTACTATAACCGCAACAGCGAATTTAGAGACGGCGACCAAACCACCAGTAGAGCGCGTTTAACAAAGAAAACCGTTGAAGACGGCAGAGGCAACAGTTTTGGGGAATCTTATGGATATGATAATGCGCCGGTTGCTTATGTTCAGGAGGGGGCTGGTTATTTTGATAAAAATGGCGACTTTAAAGGTTTTGAATATTTAGGTCATTCGCAGGTTGAAGTCAAGCTTTCCGAAAAAAATAATCACCAGCAAATTGCCAGCCAGAGCCGCAGTTCTTTTCATCAATATTTAGCAGCCAAGAATTGTTTCCGGGTTGATTCGCGCAAAGGAATGGCTTTTCGCCAGGAAGTTCTTGACGCCGGCGCTAGCGTTTTAACTAAAACCGAAAGCCAATTCGGCGTCGAAATCAATGGCCAGGTTTTTGAAAATCCGGTTTGCGCTGACATTCCGGGCACGACGATGGAAGATGAATTAGCGGCTCAATTTTTTGTTTTCAATCGCCGCACCGACAACTTTCTCACTGACTTTCCAGGAGTTCAAAAAAGAACCGCCAGCGCTAATTTAGAGTATGATTTTGTTTTCGGCAATCTGAAAAGCTCGGTCCAGTACGGCGAGGTTGATTTTCAGAGCGGGGCTGATTTGGACGCGGCCGACAATAAATATTCGTTCACCGAATACGCGACGCCTAACCTTCAGAACTGGCTGGTCAGTCTACCGGCGCAGACTTATTTAAGCAATACGGCTGATGGAGCCGCTAAATATCAAAAAACTCACTACGCCTATGACGGCCAAGATTTTGGCCAAATGCCGCCTAAAGGCCTGCTGACCCGAACTAAAATTCAAGATGAATCAACTGGCTTTGAGGCCATCAGCCGGATTGAATACAATCATTATGGTTTGCCAGTAAAAACCTGGGACGCCCGGGGCGGCTTGACCGAGATTGTTTATGATGCCCGCTTCCTTCAATTGCCAATTAAAAGCCTTGCTTATCTTAATGGCGGCCAGCAGTTGGTTAGCCAGACAGAATATGATCATGTTTTGGGTCTGCCGGTGAAAATGATTGACCCGAACGAGCAGATTTCTCGAGTGGAATACGACCACTATGGCCGGGTGCTGGCGATGTATGGACCTTTGGATTCAGCTAACCAGCCGGCGAAAACCTATCAATATTTTGATCCTCTGCCCCATGTGCAAATAGGCAGCAAAGTTTTTGAAGCCGGCGAGCTGGACGCTGGTTCTCATTATAATTACACTCGCCAGATTTTTAATGGTCTGGGCCAGACAATCCAAAGCCAAGTTTTAAAGACAATCATTGAAGACCAGGAGCAGGATGTTTTGACGACGGTTGAGTTTAACAGCCGCGGTCAGGCAGTCAGGCAAACTCAAGCTCAACCAATTAATCCGCAAAACAGTGCCTCACCGCAATTTTTCAGCATTGATTTTAACCAAGCGATTCGAACTGAAACCAGCTACGATGATTTAGGCCGGCCTGTGGTGGTTCGCAGTTTAGTTCCCGGCAATCCGGACTTAAATTCAGAAAACCGGCTTGCTTACGCTGGTTGGACTACTCAAACCAGGGTTGAAAAAGAAAGAGGCCAGTCTGTTTTCGCTTCAGAAACTAAAGACGCTTTTGGCCGAACGGCAATGACTGCCACCTGTCTGGATTCGACTTATCCGCAAGACTGTTCTCCAGAACAGCAATTAATCTCCCGCCTTAAGTATGATTTACTGGATAATGTCATTGAATCTTGGAGTGAAAAAGCCGGTCAGACGACGCAGAAAATAATCAATCGCTATGATCGTTTAGGCTGGAAAACCGACTTTGACGATCCTGATTTAGGCGCTTGGCGCTTTGAATATGACCAGAATAATAATTTAATTAAGCAAATTGACGCTAAAGAGCAGGAGATTAGATTTGAATACGACGCTTTAAATCGCTTGACCAAGAAAATCTACCCCAATGACGAGGAAATTCGTTTTGAATACGATGCTTTTGATCCGGCGCTGGGCCAATACGGCCGCGGCCGGCAGACTAAGATGATTGATTTAACCGGCTTTACAGAAACAAAATATAACCAAGCCGGCTTGCCAACCGAAAGCAAAAAGCAGGTTTTTGACCAGTTCGTGACTAGCGAAACTGAATATTATGTTTCTGGCTTGATAAAAAGTCTTGTCCAGGCGGATGGCGAAAGAATCAGTTATCAGTATAATCAGGCTGGCCAGATGATTGGCGCGGCTGGCGACCAACAGGGAAATTATTTGAGTGATATTCACTTTAATCGCTTTGGCGCGGTTTCTGGACAAGTTTTGGGCAATCAAACCCAAACCACGACTAATTATGATGATTTAGGCCGTTTAACCCAATTAGCTAATTTTCAATATCAATTTGATCTTTTAGGCAATATTAAAACCTAGGGAGATCTTAATTTTAATTATGATTCGCTGTCCCGGCTTTTGTCCGCTTCTGGTTTTTACCAAGCCGAGTATCAATACGATCCGTTTGGCCGGATGGGAACAAAACAGGAAGGCAGTGAACAACTGACGATGGAATACAATGACAGCGCTCCTTTTCACGCGCCGAAGAAAGCCGGCGAGTTTTCGTACCAATATGACGCTAACGGCAATCTTTTGGATGACGGTCAAAGAGAATATGTCTGGAATTACGATAACAAGCCCTTGACTATTAAAGACAAACAAACAGGGACGATTGCTTATTTTGCTTATGACGGCGCCGGGGAGAGAGTGCGGCGTCAGGTAGTGGTTGTTGAAGAACCAACACCAACGCCGACCATTCCGGCTGCCGCCTGCATCAGCCAATACGGTCAATCCACCGCCGAGACTGATTTCAACGCCGACGGTCTTGTCAACGGCTTGGACTTTGGTCTTTTGACTTCACCAGCTTCAGCGACAATAACGCCGGCTCTGGCCGCCTCCCAAACGACTCTGTATTTTGGTTCTCACGAGAAGCTTCTTGACGAGAGCGGGGGAGTGGTGGAAGAAAAAACCTATCTTTCTTTGCCTCACGCTGCTTTGCTGAAGACAATGAAACAATCGAACCATGAAACCATGGTTTATTATCTTCACCAAGACCATCTTGCTTCCACCAGACTAATTACTGATCAAGCGGGGGAGACAGTCGCCGAGCATGACTACTATCCCTATGGTCAACTCGTCAACCCGTTAATAAATAACTCGTTAATAAATAATAAGTTGTATACAAGCCAAACCCTCGATTATTCCACTAATCTCTACTACTACCACGCCCGATACTACGAT
>CAZTEW010000023.1:6038-11427 GCA_964612215.1 uncultured Gammaproteobacteria bacterium | reverse complement strand
GAGCAGGGTAATCTAAAACTTTCACATCCGGCTGGCCATCGCCGTCAATATCTGCTTCATAAAGAGCAAGACAACCTTGTTCATAAAGAGCCGCTAGCCGTGGGTCTTTAAGAAAATGAGGCGCTACTTCAACTGGCGGGGAGAGTTCTGGTTCTGGAATAACAGGAATAACTGGCGGCGGAATGTCCAGTGACGCTAGCGCCAAAGCCATTTGCCAATCAGGCGTTGGCGGCCGAACGATTCTTTCAATTGCCGGCGGCAAAACTGCTGGCTTTCTTAGGTTTTCGGTCTGTTTAAGCGGGCCTATAGAAGAAACTAAAAGATTGGCCGCCAGAACGCCAGCGAGTATCACCTGAACTGCCTTCCGGCGAAAGATGGCTGAAGGAATCAGTCGCTCCAAAACCCTTCTTAATCGCGAAGGTTCTCTTTTTGGCTCTGGCGCCTGGATATCTTTAGCCCCAATCGCAGCAATTCTTTTTTTCTTGAGATGAGATCCTGTCTCTTCTACATCCCTATCTATAACCCGATTCATTTCGGTTTCTAACCGCTCGTCTCTTTTGCCTTGAGGGAGACCTTCACCGCCGCGTCCCCAATGCAAAGCCGCTAAAGCCAACCCCCGTAAACCCTGCTCTGTTTTTATTTTTATTAATTCTTGTTCGTTTGTTTGTTTTAAAAAAGCAGATAACAGGCTGGCAATATGATTTTCGCAAACAGCGGTTGAAAACCCCCTGTCTTGCTCTTGAATTCTCTCATTTTGAACATGACTAGAAATCCTTAAAGCCATTGATTTTTTAAGATGCAAAATTAACGGCGTGGCAAAATAATTGACAAAGCCTAGGGGCAAATCAGGGTAAAGTTTTTCCTGAAGTTCTCTTAAGGGCTCTTTCCAGGGAGAATTAGAAGTTTTCATTTCTGCTAAAAACTGGCTTCTCTCTAGATAGTCTAGGCGGCGCTCAAAAGAAAGCTCTAGAAGGCGGAGAAAATCTTTTTCATTGGCATATTGAGAATTTTCTCTAGTTCTTAATAATTTTGCACTAGCGGCTTCTCTTATTCCTTTCAAGCTTAAATGAGGATTAATTTCTTGTAATAAACCCTCCCATTCTTCTTTAGCCTTATCGCGGCCAAGCTCAGTTAATCGGGCGGCAGTTCTCTGCCCGCCTTCTTTTTTACTTTTTTCAATCAACGGCGATCTTGGTAAAACCGCCTCTCTATTATCTTCTATCATTTTTTTAGAGCATCATAAAACAGTTGATTAAGAAAATAATCTAATCTTTTGTTAAAATGAAAGCGATAGTGAGGTATTGCTGTTAAATATTTAAAAACAATTTCCAGCGCCTGCTGGGCTTTTTCTTCTTTTTTTAAGCTTTTTTTGTCTATTTTTTCTAGTTCCGCAATTAAAAAGGCTTGACGACTGGGATCAAGGCTTTCTTCAAGAAAAGCGATTGTTTCTTGGAAGCATAAATCATAAACTTTATCGTAAATCTTCTTATCCTCTTTCTCTGACCTTAAGCCCTGAAACAAACGAAAGGTTTTTTTAATCCTCTTATCAAACATTGCTTTTAATTTTAACAATCTTTTCTTATTTCAGCAAATTCTGCAAGTTTTTCGCCTTTTTTTGGGGTTGACATTATGTGGACAAGTTTGTAAGATGAACCTGTGAAGAAGGATGAGTTGTGGAAAACCACCCTGTCCGAACTTGAAATTGACCTCACCAAAGCCAACTTTCAAACCTGGTTTCCTCTGACTTTTATCATTAAGGTTGAAAAAAAAGAAGCTGGCCGGCAAATAGTCGCCATTGCCACGCCTTCGCCCTATGTTGCTGAGAATATTGAAAAAAGATATTACAGTCAAATTAAAACAATCTTAGATAAGCAAACCTATAAAAAAAACGAGTTGGTTTTTGTGGTTAAAAAGCCAAAAAACAATCAGTCAACTGACAACCAGAAAGTCAGGCTGGGCCCGCTTTTTGAGAACAAAACCCGTACCCAAGATAAAATCCAATCCCTTGGCTTAAGAGAAGATTTTACTTTCAAAAGCTTTGCTGTTTCCAGCAGCAACCAAACTGCTTACGCCGCCAGCACCACTGTCGCCCAGTCTCCGGGAAAAGCCTATAACCCTTTTTTTCTTTATGGCGGCGTTGGCGTTGGTAAAACCCACTTAATGCAGGCCATCACCCATGAAGTCATCAGCCGAAAACCAGCCGCCAAGGTTATTTACTGTACCTCTGAAGAATTCACTAACCAGTTTATTGATTCACTCAGGGCTAAATCAGCCAATGAATTCCATCGGTGCTACCGCCAGCTAGACATTCTCTTGGTTGATGACGTTCAGTTTTTCGGCGGCAAAGAAAAAGTTCAGGAAGAGCTTTTTCACACTTTTAACAGCCTGCACCGAAAAAAAGCCCAGGTGGTTTTAACCAGTGACCGCCGGCCAAAAGAAATTTCCGGCCTGGAAGATCGGCTTCGCTCCCGTTTTGAAGGCGGCCTGGCAATTGACATCCAATCGCCTGATTTCGAGCTCCGCTGTGCCATTCTTTTAATCAAGGCTAAACAGCAAAACATTAATTTGGCCATGGACGTCGCTAAGCTGATTGCCAGCAACATCTCCGGCACCAGGGAGCTGGAAGGATTTTTGACCCGACTGATCACTGAAGCTCAGCTGAAAAAACAAGTCATCAACCCTGAGTTTGCCAACGCCCTTCTGGGCCGAGTCAGCGAACCTCAGGAAAAAAGAATCGTCAGACCCAAAGAAGTTCTGGAAATGGTCGCTGACCATTTCCAAATCAAGTCTTCTCAAATTAAGGCCGAAAGAAGATTAAAAAAACTGGTTCTGCCGCGTCAGGTTTTAATGTATCTTTTAAGATACGACCTCCGTTTAAACCTCATGGAGATCGGTGAATTTCTCAACGGCCGCGATCATACCACGGTCATGTATGGCGTGGAAAAAATCACTAACCTTTTGGCAGAATCTGAAGACTTGCGGTTGTCTCTAGGCGCTATCCGCAAAAGGCTGTATGGATAATTTGTGGATAAAAAGCTTGGTTTTCTTGTGGATAACCATGTGGAGCTTTTTGTTATTTTTGTTAATTTGTGGAAAACTAGGTTTGTCTTTTCCACTTTTCCTGAAAAATAAAACCCGAAACCTAGCCTTCTTATTCACTTTTAAACATCACTACTACTAATATTTTAATTAATATGATATTATTAAAAGGATAATGAAAGTTATTGTTTTACAGGAAAATCTGAATCAAGCTCTGACAGCGGTTAGTCGCTTAGCTACCACAAAGTCTCAATTACCAATTTTGGCTAACATTCTTTTGAAAACAGAGAAAGGTCGGTTGCGGCTTTCAGCCACTAATTTGGAAACCGGCATTAATTATTTTCTAGGAGCCAAGGTTCAAAAAGAAGGCGAAATTACTGTTCCGGCCAAGGTTCTTTTAGAACTGGTTTCTTCTTTACCCGCGGAAAAAGTTAATTTAATTGTTGACGGCGATATTCTCAAGGTAGAAACATCGTTTTCTCAGGCAGAAGTTAATGGCATTAGCGCGGCTGAATTTCCAGAAATACCTCGCTTTAAAGGACAGCCTGACTTTGTCTTTACAGTTAAGCAGTTTCAAGAGACGATTGATCAGGTTTGTTTTGCGGCCGCCAGTGATGAAACCCGGCCAGTTCTGGCGGGAGTGAAAATGGCGTTTGCGGCCAGCTGGCTGGTTTTGGCGGCGACTGACGGCTACCGACTCTCAGTGAAAAACCTCAAGGGTTTCAAAAGCGAGAAATTAAAGAAGCCATTAATCATTCCCGCCCGAACCCTGCAAGAAGCAGCCCGGATTAGAGAAAGCGGCGAGGTTAAACTTCTTGTTTCAAAAAAAGAAAATCAAGTTATTTTTGGTCTGGAGGACGTAGAAATTGTCTGTCGCTTAATTGAGGGCCAATTTCCTGACTTTAACAAAGTCATTCCCTCAGACCATAAAACCAGATTTTCTGTGGGAAAAGAAGAATTGCTTAAGGCGATTAAACTGGCCTCAATTTTCGCCCGGGAGACAGCCAACATTACCAAATTTCAAATTTCAAAATCCAAATTACAAATTAGCGCCAATGCGCCCCAGGTAGGCAAAAACATCAGCGAAATTGAGATCAAGAACGAAGGCGAGGAAAATAAAATTGCCTTCAATTTCCGCTATCTGCTTGACTTTCTGGCGACGGCGGCGGTCGAGGAGGTTGTTTTCGAAATGGCTGATCCGCTTAGCCCGGGCGTTTTTCGGCTGCCGAAAGACGACTCTTTTCTGCACATCATCATGCCGGTCAGGGTTCAGGAGTAATCCACTCAACCTGATGGGTGGTTGGGTTTACTCCTTGACTGGTTATCCAATCCAACGCTTCTTGTTTGGCCTGACCAACATTACCTTTCAGAAAAATTTTGAGCTGCAGCGGGCCGGTGTAGATAAAGTAAAAAGAAGCGTTATTCGGCGGCGAAAAAGGCAGGAGCGGATACTGGTTGGTTTGGAAGTCGTCGATTTCTTCTCTTAGCTGGGGATCGCCCTGGCCAGGAGCGGTGTTAAAGCTCCATTGAGCAATTGTTTGCCGCGAGCGCTGGTCAAGAATCCGGACGCTGTAGGTTGTCTGATATGTCAGCAGTTTTTCCGGGGCGAGAATAATGATTGATTGGTTTTCGCCAAAACCGACCTGAAAAGCAAGTTCCGGCGTGATTTGAAAAGAAAGTTCTTCGATTTTAACTGCCGAGCGAAAAACGATTTCTACTTGACTGTTAGGCGCGACTTCGGTGGCGCCGGCCGGAGGCGAAAAAGAAACAATTGCCGGCGCCTCTCTTTGCCAGCGCTGCCAAAAATAAAGACCGGTCAAAATCGTGGCGGCCGCGCTGAGAAGAATCACTAGTTTTTTAGTCATGTCTTAAAAAGCCAAAATCATTACCGTAATTATTAGTCAGGAAAAGAAAGCCATATTCTTTATTTCTCACCTGGCCAGTCGGCGTGCCAGCGCTGTCTAGGCCCCAGGCTTCAGCCATTAAAAAACCATTGTTTCCCAGCGGCGCTATTACCACGCCCATATGGCCCCATTCACCTCGGGTAATAATAAAAATATCGCCTGGCTGAATGCTTTGAATTTCACTGGCTGGATGCCAGGAATAACCGGTACCGCCATGAGCATAATCTTTGGCGTTGCCGCTAAAGCCGGTTAGAGGCTGGCCGCTGCCAGCCGCCGCCGCTCGAGAAAAACCTACGCACTGTAAGGCTTTTTCGCCGGTGACTGAAGCATTAATTTCGCTGACTATCATGGGAGAAATACCTTTATCAAGCAGACACTGGCCAGCGTCATGATAAGTGTTAATATTAATCAATTCGCCATAACAAGCAATTAAATCGGTTATGAGC
>CAZTEW010000023.1:0-5938 GCA_964612215.1 uncultured Gammaproteobacteria bacterium | reverse complement strand
ATAAGTGTTAATATTAATCAATTCGCCATAACAAGCAATTAAATCGGTTATGAGCAGGTTAGCCAGCTGGGCTATTTCAGGCAAGGGTGGCTGGCCAATGGAAAAGGAAAGGGTGGCGGTTTGTTTTTCCCCTTGGCCATCAGGTCCGGTGGCAGTCACTGTTACAGTGTTGGTAATTAAAGCATCCTGGAGAGTATCGGGGATGCTGTTCAGGCCAAAATTAGGCGACTGCCAAATTTCACCGCTAACCGCTTGGTCTAAGGACCAGCTTTGTTCGGGTAGGCCCGGCAGCGGCTCAGTTTCCGCCGTGCCGTCATTGTCAAAATCACCAATGGCGGTTGTTTGGTCAAGAATGGTGATGTTGGTTAAGGTTGCTTCTTTAAATTCAACCTCAATGGCGTAAGTCAGCGGCGCGCCGACAATACTGTTTTGAACATTATTCGGATTGGCAATGCCGCCAACATCAACCGCCTTGCTGATCGAAATGTAGCGCGAGCCCATCAGCGGCATTAATTCGCTCGGGGCGATAAAAGCCGAATGGGTGATCATTAAAGTGATGGCGGTTAGGCCGCCGAGGCCGCCCAGGGTCAGTGGGACCAGATTGGCCGCCGCGCTGACATTAACCGTGGTTAAGCCGCTCAGCGCGCCTTCAGCCGCGCCCAGCCCTGCTTGGCCGGACAAACCGAGCCAATTGCCGATTTTAGTGATGAGAATACCTAGGCAGCCGCCGACAAAAATCGAAGCTAGCCAGGTAAGACCGAAGACAATCACCGATGGAATTAAAGCAGCCGGGCCGAGAAAGCCGAATGTGGCAAGAAAAGTAGCCTTGGCAGCCAAAAAGGCCGGATAAAGTCCGGCGACGGCACCCACACCACCGCCAATTAGAGCCGGCGCGCCGTATTGGGCCAGCCAGCTAAAAAGAGCAATCGCGCCCAGGGTGAAGAAACCAGCGATGGCGTAAATCGTTCTTTTGAACATTGGATAAAGAGCAAAAAACAAAGCGCCCAAGCCGCCGGTAGAGGCAATGCCAAAAAGCTTTTTGGACCAAACCAACATGGTCTGACCAAATTTAGTTTGTTTAAACCGCTGGCCGGTGTGGAAGAGGAGTTTAGCGGTGTCTCTAAAGATTCTCTGCAGAGCGCGGTCTATAATCTTAGTTTTTAAACGAACAAACGGGTTTTGGTAAATTCCCCACTCGTTTTGTTTATAGAAAAAACCGAGAATGTTGCCGAAAAAAGGAACGTTGTTAATAACGGCGCCGTAAATTTTTGGCTTCCATTTTAAATCCCACAACAGACTCCGTTGCTGGTGAAACCAGAATCTACCGATCATAAATGGACCATGAAGCAAATAATCAGGGTTGCTGAAGAGAAAGCCAGCCATCTGTTTGCCAACACTAACTCCAATTAAATGCCTTTGATGCCAAAGAAAAACCTTAAATGCTTGCGGATTGGTTTGACCAAAGCGCTGTAAAAATTCAACGTAACGGGTAATTGCCGTTCTTTGACTAACTGAGAATTGTCTAATGGCGCCATATTTTTGCTGATAATAATTTTGCAGTATCTGCGGAAATTGGTCAGCCGGATTTTTCAGAATGTCATCAGCCGTGAACATTATTGCCAAATTCCAGGTGATGTGGAACGGTAGTCGGCCTAAAGGATTGCCAGCCTCGATTGACTCTTGGCTGACCGCATAATTAGCCAGCATGGCGGCCTTAATGGCGCTGACCATTGGTGTTGGTGCTGCCGGAACAAAGCTAGTCTTGATTTCTTCGGCAATTTGTTGAGCCGTCCGCGCTTTTTGCGTCCGCAATGCGGGAATGGCATTGCGCATTGCCGCCAAAACAGTGGGATAAGCCGGCCGCCGGCTGTAATAAGCCAAAGCATCAGCGCAAACACCCCCAATGCTTTGACTTAACTGCTCTTCTGACTGACCAAAAAACTGAGGATTTTGGCTGTTAATCGTCTGCTGGATAATAAAATGGACCGTTTCTGTAGTTAAGCCTCTTAATTGTTCTTCGTCTAAGCCTAGCCGTCTGGCCAATTGTGTTTCTGTAAAAACTTGATCAACAAAAGCAGTGATTTGTCCCCCGGCTCCCTTGACAACTTCCTCAAAACTCTGACTTTCATCAAAATCAGCGTCAGCAACCCGAGTACGAAGATAATTGGCTCTTCTTTCAGTAAAGTCCTTTAATGAGGTTAAAAGATTAAGGTCTTGAATAAGAGCTTCTTTTTCCAGCGGACCTTGAGCGATTCTTTGTTGGAGAAGATCGATTTGGGGTTGAATATCATTTGAGATTAATTGTTGGTGTCTTTTAATTTCCCATTCAGCCCGCAAAGCTTTTTCTTTTTCCATCGCTGTTACTAGCGCTGGCAGATTGGTCGGCATATTGGCTTGGACTTGGTTTTCAGCAGCGCCCTCAACCGATGGTCTTATTTTGTTGAAAAAATGAAAGTCGTTAATATCCAGCCATTCGCCAGTATCAGGATCAGGAAAATTAGCCTGTAGAAACAGCGCCCAGCCGCGTCGGGAAGCCTGCTGATATTTTTCCGCAAAAGGATTTTTAATAAAATAGTCAACCACGCCGAGAAGCAGTTCTTTATTTGGTCCCATCAACCTTCATCTTAGCAGAATTTGAGGTTTTGATAAATATGGCTGGTTATTCGATGAACTTGCCGGCAATTTCTCTTGATCTTTTCTTAAAATAGCCCTGCATTTCTTTAATATCCAGGGGGAATATCATTTTGGGCAGAAAGTCAAACTCCTCGACTTTAAGCAAATCAGCGGCTAGCAGGATGGGGTCAATTTCAAAATGGAATTTTTTCTCCACTGCCGCTAATAAATCCCAGAGAGTAAATTTATCTTTAAGAAAATAAAGATCAACAAAGTCTTTAATTTCGGTTCGTTGATTAATCAACAGGAGCTTATTGGTAGCAATATCGAGCAGGCTGTCAACCATAAGGCCATCAACAAGCCGGTTTCTTTTCAGCCTTTGATAAGGATAATAATTAAAGTCGAGCTTTATTTTTTGTCGGTTGCAGAAAGCAAGATTAAAAATTAAAACGCCCTCGATCTGTTCAATCTTGGCTTTAAAATCGAGCGCTTTTGCCCATTTTTGAACCAAAGCCATGATTTTTTTTGCGTCGAAAGCGGTTTCGCTAAAAAAGTCAAGATCATCAGAGTTGTGAAGCCTATTTTCCCCATATTAGAAACTCGAAAAGGCGCTGTTTGCGGGGAAAGAGATTAAGTTGCGGCCAATATTTTTTTACCTCGTTGAGGTTGATTTTTTCATTTTTGTCTAGGCCGTAATTGATTTGTCTTTCTAAAAAAAGAATTTTGGCCCGCGGACTTTTACTTCTTTTAAGATTTTTAATATGGTAATCCCAAAGGAAAGGCATCGATATTATTTTAACACACTTGGAGGCGGCGGCGGTGGTTCGACTGGACTGGCAACGGCTTTGGCTTCTGCCGCGGCTTGACGGGCCAGAACTTCTTCTGGCTTGGTGGTAATTAGTTGATGTTCTTCTTGGCTGGCAACCACACGGAGGGCAGCATGGGCCGAACCGGCAAAGAAAAGACCCTGGCCAATGTTAGCGCTCAGCAGTAGGTTTTTTTCACCATCGGAAAGATAAAAAACTTCGCCAACCCGGTCAATCGCCGCCGGACTTTGTTTCATTAAAATCTGGATGGAAGAGTTGTTAATAATGTCTTTACCATGAGAGCTGTTCAGAAAATCAGTCACATCCTGGGTAATTGTCGTCAGGCCGAGATAATATTTTCTCGCCCGCTTGGCAATGCTGTAAAGGAAAAGGGCCGAGTCAGGATATTGCATTAAGTGCCAAGCCTCGTCAACCACTAGAATCCGCTTTTTCATTTCTCTTTTGATTTTATCCCAAATAAAATCAAGGATAATGAACATCGCCGCCGGCCGTAGTTCGTCTTCCAGGTTTTTAATGCCGAAAACAGTAAAGGGATTGTTGATTTCGACATTGGATTTTTGATTAAAAATACCAGCCAGGCTGCCCTTGACATATTTTTCCAAACGGTTGGATAGTGTTTTGGCTTCCTTTTCTTCCATACCAAAAAGCGCCTTATATAAGTCCTCCATCAACGGCGCTTCTTTATCATGAGTGGCTGGGTCTTGACTGATGCCTTTTTGCTGGTAAGTCAAAACCAAAGCCCGGTCAAGAATCGCTTTCTCGTCAGCGGTCATTTCACCGAGAAGGATTTTTAAAAGCGAATGAAGGGAAAGAATTTTTTGGGCCAAAGGATTGTCTTCCCCTTTAACCGTCATCAGGTCAAAGGGATTGATTTTTGCCTGGGAATGGAAAGAAAAATCAATGTATTCGCCTGCCACCGCCTCGCCCAGAGACTGGTATTCGTTTTCCGGGTCAATGACAATAATTTCCGTACCGAACATCAGCGAACGGAGGATTTCCGCCTTGACGCAGTAGCTTTTACCGGAGCCGGATTTACCGAAAAGACAAAGATTGGCATTCTCCATCGAAAAGCGGTCAAAGATAATCAAGGAACCGTTGTGTTCGTTAAGGCCGTAAAGAACGCCTTCATTAGCCGAGAGTTCGCTGGAAGTAAAAGGAAAACAAGTAGCCAAGGAAGTGGTGTCCATGTTGCGGGTAATCAGCAGTTGATCCTGACAAAGAGGCAGGGTGGTTAAAAAACCCGGCTCCATCTGCAGGGTCGTCGGCTTGGCGACAATCATCAGCGAACCGAGAGTCGCTTCGACTTTTTTGGTGACACTGTTCAATTCTTCGACAGACTTTTCCGGAATAGTAATATAGAGGCCGAATTGGAAAAACCTTTCCGCGCCCTTGGCGAGCTGTTCCTGAAGCTGGCGGGCGTCTTCCAGGGCAATTTTAGTGTGAATACTGGGCGTTTTGCCTCTTTGGATATCGGTTTGAATTTCCGCCTCCATTTCCGCAATTTTTCTTTTCAGATCATCGAGAATGCCCTTGCCTTCCACCGGATAAATAAACATGCTGCTGGTTAAAGAATAGTCAAAGTTAATCAGTGGCGCCAGCCAATTCGGCGAGACAAAACGGGGGTAGGCGGCGACAAACATCGTCCGGAAAAAGGTTTCATTGATTTTCAAATGATTAAAATCAACCTCGATTGCCGGCGGGGCAATAATGTCTTTCACCGAAGTAATGCCCCGACTCAACTGATTTTTATTGGACGGCAGCTTGAACATTTTCTCCTTTTTTAACGGCCGCCGCCACGATGGGCGCGGTCATGTTTTTAATTTCCGCCAGGTCGGTTTTTTGGCCGGGGTTATAGATAGTAAAAAAAAGATTGATTAATTCTTTGGTGGTTAGCGACCGGGTTTTAATACCCAGGCGGCTGAACTGTTTCATTAAATGATCCTTTTTCGGAACCAGATTAGTTTTCGCCCTTTCTAGAATATAGTCTTTGGGAAAAGGAAGCGACTGGGATTTCTTGATCAGCGAAACGGCGCTTTTAATTGTCCCTAATTCCAGAACGGAAAAAGGAATGACGACGTAGAATTTTTTATCCAGAACTTCATTTTTCTTGATGGTTTCCTGAACAAACTCCTTATATTTGGCCAGCTGTTGTTTTAACAGCGGTTGGTCCAGGTTTTTTTCCTGGCTGTCGAGCAGACGCAGATAAGCGCTGATATTTTTCCTCTGGGAGCGGACCAGGATTTGAATCGGAAAAGAAAGCGAATTTAAAAGAGCGGCGTAGGCAAAAATCATCGCCTCCTGCTCTTTTTCCGAGAGCAGGCTGAAGTTAATGGCGCTAGCTTCCAGCACCAGACAACAAGAGCCGTCTTTGAGGATAACCAAATCATCCCTAATATCTTCGATCGGCAAGTGATCTTGAGTTGATCCTTTAATCGGGGCAGGTTTCATGACAACTAAAGAATAGCAAAAAACAGCGGTCGAAAGCAAGCTTGATTATT
>CAZTEW010000022.1:0-11564 GCA_964612215.1 uncultured Gammaproteobacteria bacterium | reverse complement strand
TACTTGATTCATTCGACATCATCAATGTCGAAAATGTATCGTAACTTGTGCATGATGAAGAATCTTCTGAAGGGTTTTTTGGACATCTGTATGCGGCGCTATTTTCGGCAAAGCGTTTTTAGAAAACCATTTGGCTTCGCTGACATCACTGCCGATTTTAAAATCAGTCCTTTTAAGCTTGACTCTAAAAGCAACATCAACCAGCTTTTCTCTTTTTTTCTTAATCCGGCATTGACTTGAAAACGAACCTAAGAAAGAGAGGCTTTTTACTTCGGCGCCCAACTCTTCTTTGATTTCTTTAACCAAAGCCTTTTCCAAATTCTGGCCAATCTCAACAAAACCACCCGGAAGATCCCAATAACCCTTGTAAGGATTAATCGCTCTTTTGGTTAAAAGAATTTTGTCTCCTTTTTCAATCACCGCCAGCACGGTTGGCGCTGGATTTTGATAAAAAATAAAGCCGCATTGGCGGCAAATATCCCGCGTCTTTTCGTCTACTGGTGGCTTTTTCTTGCCTAATCTGCCGCCGCAAAGCGGACAAAATTTAAACTGACTCATCTTTGAATTAACGCTTTTCTTTCCGGGCCGACAGAAAGATATTTAATCGGCGTTTTTAACCTCCTTTCGATTAAACGAACATATTGTTGACAGTTTTTGGGTAAGTCTTTAAACCTTCTTGGTCTCTGCGAAACGGTTCCGTACTCCTTACCTTTCTCTCTGATATCTTCGGCTTGGGAATCAAAATTGCGGTCAATGGCTGGACTGACCAATGCTGGACATGGTATAGAAAAAAGTTTACAGCTATTTAAAAACTGTCCAGGCGACTAAGAAATAAACCAGCAGGCTGACAAAGTCTTGGATGACAGTGGCCACCGGACCAGCTCCCAAAGCCGGATCGACCTTCTTGGCTGATAAAATTGCCGCCACCGTCGTGGCGACCAGGGGCGCCAAAACAGTATTAATCCACATCGCCAAGCCAACAACAAAAGCTACTTTAGCTGTCCCCAACCACAACTTGACGATAACGCCCACGAGCAAACCTAAAATTAAACCCATGAAAATCCCGATGGTCAATTCTCTGATTAAATATTGCCCAAGCCTCGGCCGATGATCCTGGATATATCTCACAAAAATAGTTTCTGTCTGCGTGCCGACGGCATCGCTCATATAAACAATGATCGGGACGAAAAAAGCCAGGCTGATTTCCTCGGCAAGCAACCATGCAAACCTAGAAACGAAAGCAGAAGCAATCACTCCCCCTACCGCTCCTAATAAAAGCCAGGGTAATCTTAAACCCACCAGCCGGCTTATCCTCTCAGAAACGCCATTAACTAAGAAAGCTCCAGAATCTTTCTTCATCAATTTCATTATACTAGCTTGCTCGCTGCGCTGCGCTTCCTCGTATAATATCCATTATAGAAATTATAGACGAACGGCTCTTGGGATTCCACTTAGATAGATGGTGGACTTCTTGAGGCTGGGTATGATATAGTGGTCAGGTATTGACATGGCGAAGAAAAAAAGGAAAACCCGGGAAGAGAAAATCATTGCTGATTTGCGCCGCGAGCTCCAGACGGCTCGGAGAGAATTGAAAGACACCAATCAAGAAGAAAAGCCTAAAAAATCAAGCAAAGAAGCGCCACCGGCAACAACCGAACCTCACCCCTATCTCAAGAAAGACTTGACAAAGAGCCTCATCTTAGCCATAATGGCAATTGCTTTTGAATTAGTGGTTTATTGGACCTATTTCAAGACGAATATTTCCCTTATTCTGCCTGGAGGAAAATTTAAGTTTTTTTAGAGAAAGGGGGTGAAAAAATTACATGGCGGTACTCTATTGTGTTAAGTGTCGCGCGAAGAAAGATGTCGGCAGCAACTTTGAAAAAGTGACCATGAAGAATGGTAAACCGGCGGTGAAGGCTGTTTGTCCTGACTGCGGCACCAAAATGTTCAAAATTGGCGCTGCGTAAAGCAGTCCTTTTACTAAATTTCCACGCAGCTTTCTAACAGTAATTTATCTGGGGAAGGCGGCGTGGATTTTATCTCTTCACTCTAATCAAGCCTGAACAGGGAATGATTTTTACTCTCTGTTTCTCCAACTGATCTAGAAAAAGATTAAAACCCAGAGAGTCCGAAGCCATATGGCCGGCGACAATGATGTTCAGGTGACATTTTTTGGCTTCCTGATAATGTTCTTCTGACTGGTGCATGGCAATGATCGTGCCGATGCCTGCCTGGACTAGATAGCGATAGATTTTTTTGGCGCCTTCTGTGCCGCCGGTAACTTCTGCCGGGACGACGCGACCGCAACGGTTTTTGGCCCGACCGACAACCACGGTTGGTCCGGCTTTCTCGGCGCTGGCTTTTTGATATTCAGGAACCTTCTTTAAGATTTCCACTACTTCCCCAACCGTTAGCGTTGGCTTTTGGCCGAAAAGCTTGGTGAGAAAATGATAGACTAAGTTGTCGCTGGGCGTATGCACGCAAAGCAGAGGCATCTTTAATAACCGGGCGGTGTCGACTGGCCGCTGATGATTAATCGGATAAATCTTCCTCTTAATCTCCGCCGTTCTTTCTTGCAACAAACCCTCGCTAATGTTTACCGGCACGCCATATTGAGCCAGCATTTCCACCTGAAAATCAAGGACTTCATAAAGTCCGGCTAAAGCCCGGCCGCTGGGATGATGGCTGATAATCAGATCTATTGACCCCAAGCGGTCCGCCAGTAAAATTTCCTCGCCGCTGACATCAATGCCGGCCAAGACGGTTTTTACCGGCTTTTTCGGGTCGCCAAATAAAATCCGGGTGTCAGCATATGGATTTTTCAGGCTTTCCTGATCAAACTCGCTTTTCTGCTTCGGAGTCAGCTTCTGGTATTCATTTTGCCTCTTTTTCAGAAGCTTAAGAACGGCCGCCTTGCCCTGAGGACTGGCCTTAATCCCGATTTTCACCGCTAATTGGTAAATGTCATTAATCGTCATCTCAATAATCATAGCATAAAATAGACTAAAATCAATCCTTTGATTAATCGAAAATCATTCTTCATAAACTTTTGATGTAAAAATAGAAAGACCCGCATCTTTGTCTTGCCAGCAGTTTGCTGCCAAACCGGCTTTCTGGCGGCAAAGCTGGTTCAAAAACTCTTTTCGACTCCAGCCTGTTTCCGTCGCCACTTGCGGTAGAAAAACACCCCGGCGGCCGCCTTTCTCGATCATCACTCCATGGAGACCCAATTTAATTTCTTCTGGACTATCAATCCTTTTTAGTGGAGACAAAACGGAGATTTCGATTTTAATTTCCTCCAGTTCGTTTAAACGAACTGGAGGAAACCTCGGGTCTTGGCTGGCGGCGGCGATAACCATTTGCCGGATGACTTTCCATAAAGGCTCTTTGCTGGCGAATTCGCCAAGACAACCCCGCAACTGATTATCCTTTTTCAGAGTGACGAAAGCGCCGCGAGGTTCAAGTAACTGAGGGTCACTGATTTTGAAATCAGGAATTGTTTTATCCTGAAGATAAGCAATTAAAGTTTTCCGGGCAATGTTTAACAGTTCCTGAGCCGACCCGCTTGGCTGGAGAAAAAAGCCCAGACTCGCGTAACCCACGACTCTGGCTTTGCCGCCGGTCATGTCGCCAGAGTTGGCGTATTGAAAAAGCTGCCACCGGCCCGAACCCAGCCTGGCGGCTATTTTCAGAGCTAAAACAATGGCTTTTTCGCCGCAGGCGCAGGTCTCAAGCTGAGGATAGCCTTTTTTCATCTGGCTGGCAATCGTTGCCAGAAAATCCTCAGGCCGGCCGCTTAAAATCGAGGCCAGCGTTAGCTGGTCAACGGTTTGGGCGGTTTGATAGTCAGGGTAATGAGACAAATCACTGCTAACCACCAGCAGCGTTTCTGGGCTCAGGTTGGCACTGATGGTTTCAACCAGCTGATCCAGCTGCCGTTCCTCAATCTGGCCTAAAAGAATCGGTACCAGTTGAAAATCCGGTAGAACCGCCTGAAGAAAAGGCAGTTCCACCTCCAAAGAATGCTCCTGACGATGAGCTGCTGCAGAAAAAGAGCAGTCATCATTGCCGGCGGCCAACTTTTCTGCCAGCAAGTGGTCGGTTTTCACCTCGCCCAAGGGCGTCTGCCAAGCCTGACTCTGATCAATCGCCGCCCCGGCAAACCAAGATTGATGGCTGCTGCCAATTAATATTACCCGGGGAAAATCCAGCCCTGAGAGTTGCTGAAAACCGGCCGCCGCCACCGGTCCGGAATATTGATAGCCGGCGTGGGGAACGATTAAAATCTGGGGCGGTCCTGTCTGCTCGCGTCTCGACGCTTGGGCTAAAAAGCCTTGAATTTGCTCCTTAAGCTCAAGGGGGTCACGGGGATAAAACGAACCGCTGACGCTGGGCTTTCTAACCACTTTTTTCATTTTTAGCCTTCAGAGCCAAACCGACAATCAGGGCCAAAAGCAGCTGGCCTTGCGCTAAAGTCAGCCAATAATGGTCAAAAAGGCCGGTGAAAACAATCGCTAAAAACGCGGCCAAAAGCGGCCGGTTTTTCTCTGACCAAACCTTCTTAAAAATTCGCCAGCCGCGATCAGCCACTAAACAAAGACCGAATAATCCTGTTTCCGTGAGTAGCAAAAGAAAGATATTATGGACTGGCTGTAAAAAATAAAAGCGCTCCGGCGTTAAAAAAGCCGGCAATCGGGCAATGAAATTACCTAAACCGACACCGAAAAGCGGTGCGGTTTGAAACATCTGCCAAGCCGCCTGACCTAAGGCTATTCTTTGCCAAAACGATTCCTGGATCATTGCTTGCGCCTCAGCATTAAGAAAACCGATGTCATTAATAACCAAGTCAGCCAAACAGTTCTGGAAAATGCCAGCAGCATCACTGCCGCGCTCACGATTAAGGCTAGTTGTCTGAGAATTCTCGGCGACCAGTCAAACCAAAGGTTCAGGCTGAAAACTACCAAGGCATAACCGGCTAAAACATTAGGATGGGGAAAGGTAGCGTAGGGTCGGAGAAATAATTGACCCTGCCAGCTAGCCAGGGCGATACCCGGCGTAGCGCTGTAAAAAGTCCGTTCTCCTAAAAACCAGAAGCCTAGCGAACGCTGTTGGCACAGTTGACCTAAAGCCAAAAAACTGGTCCAGATGACACTCAAGCTTAAAGGCAAAATCGTTTCTTTTAAACTTATGTTTCTTTTCACCCAAACAACTAAAAACAGCCATTCGGCCAAACGCAGCCATTGATAAACCAGCAGAGCTGGGTTTTGATTTTGCCAATGAACCCAATAAAAAGATAACAAGACAACAATAGAACAATAGAACAATAGAACAATAGAATTTTTTTTGAGGAGCTTCAAAATCTCTTTAAACTCCAAAAGAAACAGAAAGCCAATCAAGATATCAGTCAAATAAATGGTCGGACTGAAATAGTCAATTCTTTGACCCAGGACATAGCTAAAGTCCGGCCAGAAGTGTTTACCTAATTGGGTCGGTAAAAAAAGAACGAGCAGGAAAAAAGCTAATTTACCTATTTTTTTCATAGCCAAAAGACTAAGCCTTTTTTGCCGACATTAAAACAGGTTGTCAGGCCGAGACGTTGGCTTTTGCCGGCATTTTCGTGGATATGTCCGGAGAACAAATAAAGCGGCTGGTGCTGGTCGAGAAAATCCCTCACTGCTTGGTTGCCGACATGAACGCCGCTACTAATCAAATCCAGTGCGGTTGCCTTGGGCGCGTCATGAGTGAAAAGAAGCAGGTTCTTTTGAGAAGCAAACTGCTTTAAACTTCGAACAAATTCTTCTTCCCTGATTTCACCAGGAGTGGCAAAAGGCGTCGGAACGGTATAACCTAGGCCTGCTAAAACATGGTCGCCCTGTCGAATCGCTTTTTGGTGAAAATTAGTGAAGCCGAATTGCTGGCAAAGGCTTTTGATTTGGTCAACAGTCTCATTATTGCCCGGCAAGAGCCAAAGCTTTTCTTGTAAAGGCGCCAAAATCTGGGCCGCGTCGGCTAATCCTTGACCGCGATCGCTCAAATCGCCATGACAAATATACCAGTCGGCTTTTTGGCCTATAATGCTTTTAACAGCCTCGAGATCTTGGTGAATGTCGCCGAAAATCAATAATTTCATTTTTCTGATTAATTTTAACCTGTAATATCAGCCTTTTCTTCATTATAGGTCTTTTTGTCACTCTCAGGGGCTTTCTGCTTATATTTTCTTCCCTAACACAGGTTGTTCTTGCTTATTTTACCACAAGACACGAGAGACCTAATTTCTCTCAAGGCTTGGCCGCGGTGAGAAAAAATATTTTTTTCTTTAGTGGTTAACTGAGCCATGGTTTTACCCACTAGCGGCAGAAAAAAAATCGGATCATAACCAAAACCGTTTTTCCCTTTTGGCTGGCGGGTGATTATTCCTTGACAAATGCCTTCGCTGGTAATCATCCGGCCGGAAGACGGATCAAAAATCGCCGCCACGCAAACAAATTGAGCCTTGCGTTTTGTTTCGTTAATCGCCTCCATTTCTTTGAGAAGTTTTTGACAACGATCTTGATCACTGCCAGAATGATAGCGCGACGAACGAACACCGGGCTGGCCGGCTAAAACCGCTACCTCTAAACCAGAATCATCAGCCAGTGTCAGCAGACCGCTCATCTGGCCGTAAGTTTTCGCTTTCAAAGCCGCGTTTTCTAAAAATGTTTTACCGCTTTCTTTCACGGCAAAGCTTTTGGCAATAACCGCCACCTCATCCAAGCTGATAAATTCCAAATCCAAATCGCCGAGAATTTCTTTTATTTCGCTGATTTTATTTTTATTTCTCGTCGCCAGCAACAATTTTCTCATCTTGATTATTGTATACTATCTTTATGATTTATACTGACCGGGTTCATGGCCGACAGACAATTAGTGAACCGGTGATTCTGGATCTGATTAACACCTCGGCGTTCCAGCGTTTGCAAGACATCAGTCAAGCCGGCTATAGTCCTCTCTATCTCTATTTACTTTCTCTCAGCGGTATTCAAGCGGCTACTCGTTTTGAACACTCGCTGGGCGTTTTTCTGCTTTTGCGAAAATACCGCGCCTCTTTGGCCGAACAAGTCGCCGGCCTGATCCACGATGTTGCTCACACGGTTTTTTCCCATACGGCTGATTTTCTCTTTAACAGCGGCTCGCCTACGGCTCAAAACTATCACGATAAAATTCAGAAAAAATTTGTTAAGAAAACAAAAATACCGCTGATTCTGGCCAAATATCATCTTGGCGTTAACCACATTCTCAACGAAGAAAATTTCCCTCTTCAAGAAAAACCCTTGCCTGATTTATGCGCCGACCGACTTGATTATTCGTTGCGAAATACCTTGGAGTATCAGGTCGCCGGCCAGCAGGAAGTTGATTATTTTCTCAACAATTTGCTGGTGAAAAACAACGCCTGGGTTTTTAAAAACCTGACCAGCGCCCGGCGCTACGGAAATTTATTTCTTCGACTAAATACTGTTCATTACGCTGGTTTTCCGACCGCGGTCATGTTCCAAACCATGGCTGATTTATTGAAGCGCGGCTTAAAAAAGAAATATCTTCAGAAAAAAGACCTCTTTACTACCGAAAAAGCAGTAATTAATAAACTGAAAAAACACTTAGCGCAAGACGCTCAACTGCAAGTTCTTTTCCGGAGAATTACTCCTGGGCAAACTAAATTTCACAATGACCCCAATAAATACCAGGTCCGGATTCTTCTGAAATCGCGAATTGTCGATCCGCTCTTCCAGGCCGGCCAGCAAACCAAGCGCCTTTCGGCCGTTGACCCCAGTTGGCAAAAAGTCGTCCAAAAAGAAATGCTCCCTAAGGAATATTTTCTCAGATTTGAAGAGTAAAAGCCAAGAAGATATAATCAGCATACGATGAAAGTGGTTAAGGTCGGCGCAGTTTGGTGTTCGGGCTGTCTGGTGATGCGGCCGCGCTGGCAGGAATTGGAACAAGAAAATCCTTGGTTAAAAACCGAATACTATGATTATGACCAGGATCGGGAAAAAGCGATTCACTACCAAGTCCAAAGTCAGCGTCTGCCGGAATTTATTTTTCTGGACAAAAACAACAACGAGTTTCTCAGATTGCACGGCGAGATTGCCAAAGAAAAATTAATCGAGATTATCCTGGAAAACAAAGATCAATGAAAAGAGTATTTCTATACCTGTTAGCTGTCGGTTGCGCTTTTTTATTTTTCCTCGGCCCAACTCAAGTCCGCGCTGACAAACCAGTCACGCTCTATTTTTTCTGGAGCAAAGGCTGTTCTCATTGCGCTGAGGAAAAGGTCTTCCTGGCGCAAATGCAAACCAAATATCCGGAGTTAATCATCAGGGATTTTGAAATCAGCACCAATCAAGAAAATCTTAATCTGTTAAGAACAGTAGCTCAAAAAATCAACGTTCGCGGCGGCGGCGTGCCTTTAACAGTGGTTGGCGAAAACCACGTTTTGGGTTTTCTCAATGAACAAATAACCGGCCGGCAAATTGAAGAAGCAATTCAGTGCGCCATCCAAAACCGCTGTCCAGACTTGGTCGCCGATCTGGTCGCCTCGCCGCCGTCTCAGAAAAAAGCGGCCCTGCCCGAAACCCTTCATCTGCCTATTTTAGGCGAAATAAAAACCAAAAATCTCTCCTTGCCAACACTAACCATCATTATCGGCCTTTTGGATGGCTTTAACCCCTGCGCGATGTGGGTTTTGCTTTTTTTAATCAGCTTGCTTTTAGGCATCAAAGACCGCCGGCGGATGTGGCTGCTGGGCATTGCTTTTATTATTGCTTCGGCTTTGGTTTATTTTCTTTTCTTGGCCGCCTGGCTGAATCTTTTTCTTTTCTTGGGTTTGATTATCTGGGTGAGAATCATCATTGGTTTGGCGGCTTTGACTGCCGGCGGCTACAGCCTTCGCGACTATTGGCTCAATAAAGAAGGCGGCTGTGAAGTCGTCGCCGATAAAAAACGCCAAAGAATTTTTGAGAAAATTAAAACCGTCACCCAAAAAAAGAACTTTTGGCTGGCTCTTGGCGGCATGGTTTTTTTGGCTTTTGCCGTTAATTTGGTGGAGTTAGTCTGTTCTGCCGGCCTGCCGGCTGTTTATACTCAAATTTTAAGCCTTAATCAGCTAGCCCGCTGGCAATATTACGGCTACTTACTGCTTTATATTCTCTTTTTTATGGCTGATGATTTATTTGTCTTTTTTGTGGCCATGACCACTCTCCGAGCGATCGGCATTGAGCACAAATACGCCCGACTTTCGCGCCTGATCGGCGGCTCTTTAATGCTTCTTATCGGCTTATTGTTAATCTTCAAACCCGAAGTCTTAATGTTCGGTTAACAAAGGGCAAGCGTCAGCGCAGCCCGCGCCCGTTGGAGTTCATGGCTAGCTTTTTAAAATCATTTTCTTGCTTTTAAAAACTAGGGTTATATTCTCCAGACATTTTAGTTGGCCCAACAATGGCGGAATGTCGTCAAAATATAACTAATATCTGGTTGAGGAACAAAGAGCAGAGTCGGCGATCGTTTATATTTTTTCTTTAGTCTTTCGAAGTCTCGCCAAGCTAATTCACCTTCTTTCATCGGCACGACTTCGTCGCCAGCAACAAAAACATGTTTGCCGGCATATTCCTTTATTTGCGGGTGTTCACCGGATAAAGAAGATTTAAAGTTCTTCCTTTCACGCTTCTTTTCATCTCTTTTTAAGTCTAACAAGGTTAAATTTAAAAATCAATGTTTCGGTTTTGACGATAGTCAGCAATGGCTTTTTTCAGGGCTTCTATTATGAGAACCGAGCAATGCATTTTGATTAGCGGCAGGCCGCCGAGCGCTTTGGCCACTTGAAGACGGGTAATTTTTTCCGCTTCGATCAAGCTCTTGCCTTTAACCATGGTGGTCAGCATGCTGGAAACGGCAATCGCGGCCGCGCAGCCCAGGGTTTGAAACTTAATGTCGGCGATGTATCCGTCCACCTCGGAGGAGTCATGGCTTCCGCTACGCTTCAGCCTGCCACCATCCGAGGTGTTTTTACCTCTAATTTTTATATAGACTCGCATGGTGTCGCCGCACACGGGATTGCCGACCGTGGCTATACCATCAGGGTTTTTGATTTCACCCATATTGCGGGGATTCCGAAAATGCTCCATGACTTTGTCTGAATAAAGACTGTTCCCTGTTATCTTGTTCACTGTCATCCTGATTTAGGCGCCATCTGCCGCAACCGAGCTACTATTTTTGGTAATACTTTAATCACATAATCAATTTCTTTTTCAGTTGTTTTCTTGCCCAAAGAAAAACGCAAACTACCGTGAGCCGCCTCTGGCGGAATACCCATGGCAGTCAAAACATGACTTGGTTCAAGAATACCACTGGTGCAAGCGCTGCCTGAAGAAGCGGCAATGCCGGCGTCATTAAGCATCAAGAGCATCGCTTCGCCTTCAACGCCGGGAATCACAAAACTGGCAATATCCGGCAGTCTTTTAACAGGATGACCGGTTAATTTCGCTCTTGACACGCCAGTTATAACGCCTTTAATCAAGCGGTCCCGTAATCGGCTGACTTTTTTGACCGCTGTTTTTCTTTCTCGACTGGCAATTTCTAAAGCCTTGGCCAAACCAACAATACCGGCCACATCTTCTGTTCCCGGCCAAAGACCAGCTTCATGATGACCGCCGTAAGTCAGCGGTTTAATTTTGACGCCGCTTCGCTTATAAAGAACGCCAATGCCTTTTGGCCCGCCGAACTTGTGAGCCGCGAAAGTCAGCAAATCAACACCTAAATTTTTAACATTGATATCTAGATAATCAACCGCGGCCGCCGCATCAGAGTGGAATAGAATTTCGAATTTAGAATTATGAATTCTGTTAGCAATCTCTTGAATTGGTTGAATAGTGCCGACTTCATTATTGGCCAGCATAATTGTCACCAGTTTTGTTTTTGGCGTGATGGCTTTTTCTAAATCAGCCAGGTTAACCAAGCTATCTTTGTCTACTGGTAAAATCGTTAATTTATACCCTTCTTTTGCGAGCGCCTGGCAAGTGTCCAAAACTGCGTGATGTTCAACGGCCGAAGTGATAAGATGGCCTTCGCCCACCGCCCGCATTACCCCCTGAATCGCCAGATTATCACTAACTGTAGTTGTCCCAGTAAAGTAAATTTCTCCTGGCTGACAGCCTAAAATCGCCCCGACTTTTTCCCGAGACGCTTCCACGGTTCGCCTCGTTTCCTGTCCCAAAGCATGCAAAGACGAAGCATTGCCGAACTTCTCTTGGAAATAAGGCAGCATGGTCGACAGCACTCTGCTGTCTAAAGGCGTGGTGGCCGCGTAATCTAAATAAACTTTCATGGAATTAAAAGCAGACTTTGCCTTCCGGGCAAGTCTTTTCTGCTTGATAATAAACTTCGCGGCCTTTTTTCTTGGCCTTCACTAAACCATCTTTTTCAAGCCTCTTCAGGTGATAAGAAACTGTCGGCTGGCGGAGCTTTAATTTTTTCGCCAATTGGGTAACGGTTAAATCTTCCGCCTGCATCAAAATTTCATAAAGCTTCCG
>CAZTEW010000021.1:9253-12090 GCA_964612215.1 uncultured Gammaproteobacteria bacterium | reverse complement strand
TCCTGCAATTAATCAAGTATTTTACCGGCATTGATGTCACCATCTTCGAAATCCCGAGCTGACCTTGCCAAGTCCCCCAAAACCCGCTAAACTAAAATTATACCCATGAAAAAAAATTTTATTTTTTTCTGCTTTTATACTTTTATACTTTTATGCTTTGTTCCTGTTGTCCACGCTGATGATGACCTATTTGACCTCATTCTCGATAATCGCGGCTACGAACAAATTTATGGTAATCTAGGTCTAATTTCCTTTACCCATGATATTGATCCTAATGCACCTCAATTAAACACGCTTCTTGAAGGCAACGGTCAGTCCAATATCACCAGTCTTTATCAAGTTTATGATTGGGATGGTGAACTTTACGACCGGCCAATTGACGCGCCGGCTGACTTTGCCACTCTGGCTGGTTTTGATACCACCCCTGGTCAAAATATTCTTGTCCCTAATTCCGGCTATGATTTGGGCGCTGGCTACGAAGCCGTGATACTTTATGCCGACAATAACAGTCTGACTCTGAATTACACTTTAAGCGGCACGATCGCTGATGGCTACACGATTCATTTGGAAAACCTCCAGGTTAACCCGGAAATTTTAACCCTTTACAACCGCACCCAGGCGGCTGGAACTGGCGAATTGCTGGCTTTAATGGCGGGGATGCCAGTGGGAACGACAATAAGCAGCGAAATTTTAGTGGCTATCCGCGACACTGGCTCATTTATGGATCCGCGCTGGCTTGAAGACTGGTGGCAGTCTCTTGATCCGGCTTTTGCCCGCAGTCTTGAACTCGAATTAATGGCTCTTTCCGCCAGTAAAAAATTCGGTCTCTGCCGTGCTGATGAAGATTTAGAAGACGAAGTCGCCACCCGCGGCGAGTCGTTTAAGATTGAATTGACTTCCTGCTTTGGCAAATATGATGATCCTAATGAAGCTAAAAAGGCCATCCAGGCAATTATTAAAACCAAAGACTTTGATTTTGCTGATAATCAGCCCCTGGTTCAACCCCTTAACGATACTCTTGACCGACTAACGCTTTATCAATATACCAATCTTATTTCTGATAAAACAACTCTTGGCAAAATCAGCTATGAGGTCTGCGAGCAGGACACCCGCCATTGGTTTTGGACTGAAGAAGGCATTGATTTTAAAACCGCGCCTTGGGTCAATCGGCTGAAAACCGAAGGCAGGGAAGTTGCCTCAAGAATCATGCCTTTATCCTCACAAGTCCTTGGTCGAAAAACCGAACAACCCGCTCTTTTGGCCCAAAATCCAAGTCAATGTCCAACTCAATTTTCTGTAGTGGTTGAAAGTCCCCGCGTCGGCGCTGACGGTCAACTTCATTATGGCATTAGAATTACCCACACTGCCCCGGGAACCATTGGCGATGTGATGATTAATCCTCATTTAGGCGTTCATTATACTAATGTTCCGCCTGGTAGCGAAGGGGCATATTTTGACACTGATTATTCTGGCGCAGAACAATTTTTGCCTACTTATCCTGGCAACACCAGCCCCAACTCTATCTCAACAACCTTAAAAATCAGGTTTCAGTCAGACTACCAGCGGGATGACGACTGTCAGGAAAACTTGACTTTTGCCGGCGGCGCGCCGATTCCTATTCCTACGCCAACGCCGCCAATGTGTCATAAATATATTCCCGAAGGCGGGAATCTAGCGCCGCAAAAGATTCCCTGCGTTGAAGGTGAATGCGATTTAAGCGCCAGCGCCGCTAACCCTGCTTATCAGTTTTTTCAAAGCCTAGTCCAAGCTGGCCAGCAAATTACTCAAGAAATCGAAAAACAACTTTTAGGTCTGCTGGGCTGCCGCCAAAAAACTTATTGGGCGACGCCTTTTAAACGCGAGCCTCATACCGGCAAAATCGACCTCTTTTTAAGAAATCAAAGTTTTTCGCCTTTTAATATCGCTGGCCATGAAGGCAGTGAAAAAGCCTTTGAGTTTGAGCATGCTCTGGAAGATTCAGTTCAAGAATGGGAAGCTTCGCCAGTCAAAGAAACCAACTCGATTCTGGAAATCTATGGCCAGAAAGGCGTTAAAGACAGCTATGACTGGGTGCAAAAATCCTTAACCCCCTACCGCGTCTTGCCGCGCTGAAAGAATTATGCTAGACTGAAGACAAATGAAGAAAAAAAAGACTCTCAGTAAAGAAAAAATTCTGGCCAATCTGCTTTCTGGCAGGGCCGGAAAAAAATATCAAGGCAAACAAGTGATTATTTTTGGTAATGAGGTTTATATCCTGCCTGAAGACGATCAAAAATCAGCCAGCTTGGTTGATCAACTAATTAAGAAGTATCCTCAAGCTAAACCAACGATCACCTATGTTCCTTGCCAAGGAACTTACATTCTTTTCTTAAAAACTTAATGGCCAAAGTCAAATTCCCTTATAAATATCTTGAGAAAAATTTCTTTGGTCCTCTTTATCGGCCTTATGCCAAAATTTTAATTAAGAAAAAATCTCTGCCAAAAATTTGGCTGGAAAGAGTTCTTGTCGTTGACAGTGGTGCTGACTTTACTCTTTTGCCTAAAAAAGACGCTTTTCTTTTGGGTATTGATTTAGCTAAGGAAGCTATTATTGACCAAACTTTTGGTATCGGCGGCGCCGAGAAAGTCTATTTTTATAAAAACCTAGAAGTTAGACTTGGTAAGAATCGACTTAAAATTCCGGTGGGTTTTTTAGATCGCAATGACATTCCCGCTCTTTTGGGTCGCCAGCAATTTCTTGATCTTTTTAAAACCACTTTTCATAATTTCAGCGTCGTCTTTGAAAAAATCTAACTTGTCACGCTGAAATTTTTATGCTAAATTAGAATTAAATGCCT
>CAZTEW010000021.1:4713-9153 GCA_964612215.1 uncultured Gammaproteobacteria bacterium | reverse complement strand
TCAAAACTTTTAACTTTTTACTGGTATTTTTTACTTTTTACTTTTTACTTTTTACTTTTGCCGCGGCCGCTTTTGCCCAGCAGAATCCAGAACTCGAATTTCAGACGGCGATTGACCAAGGCCAAGCCGGCGGCATGAACAAGCAGTATTTTGATCTCAAAACCGTCGAAGACATCATGCAAACCATGATCACTGCCGCTGGCGGCGAACTAGTACCTGATGAAAACCAGCCAGCTGAACCTGGTCAGCCAGTTAATTATCATCGCGAAGGCGGCGCTGTGGCGATGGTCAGCAATTTAGTGGGCGGCCTTTACGCCACCCAACCCGCTTCTTCAGTCGAATACCTGGCTGATCTTGGCAGCCGGCTCGGTCTGGCTAAACCAGCTTACGCCCAAGGTTTTGGCTGGCAGGCTTTTTCGCCGGTGCTGGATCTTTGGAAGCTTTTCCGCAACATCGCTTATCTCTTTTTTGTGATTATTTTTGTCGTTATCGGCTTTATGATTATGTTCCGCGCCAAAATCAATCCTCAAACCGTGATTTCCATCCAAAACGCCCTACCCCGCATCATCGTCACTTTATTACTGATCACCTTCTCCTACGCCATCGCCGGCCTGGTCATCGACCTCGGCCAACTCGCCACCCGCCTCATTGGTAATCTTCTTTGTAGTCAAAATTTTATTGCCCAAGGGCCTTTTAATCCCGCCACTAGAAGTTTTTGCGACCGCACCCAACTAAACAACCTTTTATCTAATGAAAACATCTTCTCTCTTGTTAATCCCATTCGCGACCCAGCAGAGATTGTCAAGGCAATTGAAACAATTCCTCTTGGGGTAACAGCAGCATTGCCAAACTGGTTAGCAGATATCACTCTCTATGCTGTTTTTTGGATTGCTGGTTTTTTTATCATGTTCAAAATATTCTTTGCTCTCATTGGGCCTTATGTTAATATTGTTCTTTCTATTATTTTAGCTCCTATTCAACTGCTTTTAGGCGCTTTTCCGGGAATGAACAGCTTGGGCAGTTGGCTAAAAGGGGTTATTGCCAATGTGTTGGTTTTTCCGGTAACCTTTGCTTTATTGGCGATTGCGGCTATTATTAAAGATGGCGATTTGAGCTCTAAGGGCGCTGACTGGGGAGTAGCAACTGGAGATTATACTCCTCTTTGGACTCCATCAACAATCGGCACTTGGGCAGGAGCAATTCCCCACTTAATTTCTTTCGGCATTCTTTTTATTATTCCTCATGTGGCTAAAATCACTGCCAGTATGGCCCAAGGCAAGGGTATGCCAACCGAAACTGGCGAAGCAGTCAGGGAAGAACTCCGAGGTGCCGTCGGCCGACTTCCAGGACTTAAAACGATTGTCAGAATTTAAAGTTTATTTCTTTTTAGAAGAACCCAACTTCTCTAGCTGTCTTTTTGACCAGTCTTTTAATCTTGGCGCGCCATATCTGGCCACGACACCAACCGCCAAGGCAAAACCCATTCCTGGCGGTAATGATAAAAAGCCTTGAGCTGGTGGCGAAAAATGAGAAGGAGAAACTATTTGTACCATAGCTATTTGCAACTCTTTGGCTGTATAATCAACAGGAATTGTTTCGGCAATCGCCACGGTTGTTGCCAAATCAACAGCTTGATCAGCGCCGGTGGTTTCAAGTATTTCTCCTGCTTTTTCTATGCCAGCGGCGACCTCTTGGACAACACTCTCCTTTACCCCTAAAGTCTCGGCTACTTCAGCGGCGCTGGTCGCCATTAACTGCTGTAAAAGCGCGCCATTTTTTGTCTCTACCGCTTGATAAACAGTCATAATATCCCGCCAGCGTTGATCAGAATAGCCCAGGTTTTCTTTAAAATACGTTTCTAATTGCTGCCAGTCCAGTTTGCCGCCGCCGGCATATTCATCAACTGCCTTAATTCTATCCTTAGCTCCTTGAAGGTCATATTTTCCTTGATTTTCTTCTACCAACCCTAACAGCTCATCTCTTCCTTTTTTCGTTCGCAGATGATCAACAAAAAGATGTAAGCCCTGAACATAAAAACCAAATTCAGTGCTGTTAATCCAACCTTGATAATCTCCTAGCGCTAAATCTTCAGAGCAATACTGATTGATTGTCAGTCTAACCGCATCAACTGAACCAGCTTCCCTCTGAAGAAGATTAACCCATCTAATTTCTCCAGCCACCAATTCTTCGCTGATGGTGCTTTCTTCAATGAGGTTTTTAGCTATCGGTCGAACTACAAACCAACCTAATGTCCCTCCTCCTGTTGCGACTAGAAAACCAGCGGCCCAGCGCAAAAACTCTCTTCTGGTTTTAGTTCCTCTCAAGCCGCTTTTATCTTCTAAAGCTTCGCTGGCCGTATCAGCCGCTTTCCTAGGAACAGAAGCGATTTGTTCCAGCGGCCGCTGGCCGCGAAGAATTTTTCCAAAAAACCCCTTTCTGGTTCTTGTTTCTCTAGCAATTACTGACGATCGTTCTTCGATTCTCTCTGACATCTGATTTATTTTATCATTACATCAAGGCTGGTTTCGCTAATGCCTGCATTGGGTCTACCCAATAAATCTTCACCACCGGTTCTGCTGGCACCGCATCATCCCAAAGCGGCTCCTCGCCATCAACTAACACTTCCGGGGATCTTTTTCTGATTCTTTGACCCAAAAGACCCATGAAATCATTACCGACTCTGACTATGCCTCGTCCTTCTTCGCCTCTATCCCAAACCAAATTTCCGCCTAATGGAGCGCCTATCAGAAATCCTATTCCAGCCGCGGCAAGTATTGAACCGGCCAAGGCAAATATCGGCAGACCAACAGCTGCCATTCCGACTACCGCTCCTCTTATGACCACTCTTCTTTCTATTCTGCTGGCACGCATTCTTTTCAAAAAACCCGTTGCCAACTCTGCTCCGGGAACAGTCTTAACAATAATGTTTTTCCACTGTTCTACACTACTGGCCACTTCTTCTTCAGCAATACTAGGATCAACTTTCCCTTCATAATTGGGTATTCTATGTTCTCTCCTTAGGGCTTCAAAATCGTCAACTAAATTAGGCTCTACGCCTAGCTCTGTTTTCCAGCTGCGAATAACATCAGCATCAACTCCGGCTTGAGATTCAACTAGATCTAATATGTCGCTCAACTTTTTAACATTAGCGACCCGTAAATAAACTTGATCGTCTTCCCAGTTCTTGCCTGTATTGCGCCTTGCTTCTAAAGCAAAGGTCGCGGAAACAAACAAAGACAAGACTAAATTGCGCTGCCTGGTTGGGTCATAAAAAAGATAAAGAGGCGTCAAGCGTCTTCTACAACCTGGATGAAATTCGCCAGCTCCTTGCAGTAAGCTGGAAACTTTGTCCAAACCTTCGTCAAAATAGGCTATGCCTTCAAAATTATCCAAATTATCTCTTTTGATAATTGGCACTTCTTCACCATCAATAATATGAGTTCGCGGCCTTCCCTTTTTGTTCCTTTCTATTTCTAGCTGATCAGTAATATGCTTTCCTCTGCCTTCGCCGCTGGCATATCTTTGGCGCCTGATAATCCAGTTAAATTCTTTTTCCCTCTGATAAAAATCAAGAGGCACCCACCACCTTCTCTCTACTCTATTCTTTGGATCTCGCTCCCAAGTATTTGTTAAGTATGTATCAACTAGGCTGCAATGAATAAATCTATCTACATCTCCTTTTTCAACAGCATTATAAAGAATTGAATAGAGCGGGTGGTTTAGCTTTTCTTCAATCTCTCGAAAATATTGTTGATAATCTTCTTGCTTAATCTCTTGCCAGGTCCCTTTTCTGTCATCATCGTCGCTATTCTTAAAATCAAATTCAGTATAACGAACTCGCGTGCCTTCCCTGTGCATCTCGTCATATTCTCTTATTCTTTGATACCCGGCATAAGCAGCCAAGGCCTCAAATGGAATTTCTGTTCCTTCCAAGAAACTGCCTTTCCAAACCTCTTTGTCAGAAAAACGATTTAAAGCCAGGGCTAATTTCTCTCTGGCGCCCAATGGCGTCCGAGCCATATTGCTGTAATCAACTCCGTAAATGCCAGCGGCTTCAAAATCATAAGTCCGGTAATAACCTCTAAAAAGGCCCCAATTAAGAAGTTGATTAATTTGAACAGCCAAGGGCGTTCTCGTACCTTTTCTTCTTGTTTCCCAAAATGAAGTCATTAGAATCATCTCTGAATAATAATCAACGATTTCGCCGATTAATTTATTCCTTAAATATAAGGCTCCTTTAAATTCACCTGTCTCCGGATCTCTTTCTCCGAGCAAGTGTTTTAACATTTCTGAACTAGCCAAAGCGTCTAGTTTTTGAAAGAGAGTTTTTTCGCTTTTTGGGTTGACTAAGTCTGCTATCGCCTTAAAACTGCTGAATGCATAGCCTTCGTAAACAAAGAACCGGCTTAAATTATCTTCTTGACCAGCAACGCCAAAATT
>CAZTEW010000021.1:0-4613 GCA_964612215.1 uncultured Gammaproteobacteria bacterium | reverse complement strand
TCTTTTATCTTGCTCGCCGTAACGAGAAAGCATTCGTCCTTGATTATTCAAGCCAATAGCGTCAAAATTATCAATCCAAAATTCATCCATCTTGACGGGATCATGCCACATGCTGGGAAAAGGAAGAATTTCTCTAAAACCAAGCCTTAATTTTTCCTGATCTGGTTCTCTTCCTTCTCTTGCCGCCTCATTTAATTCAATAATTGCTTCTCTTCTTGTGGCCGGATCTATTAAAATCTGAAGCATTTCATAAGGACCGCGGGTATATAAATATTCAGCCAAATAGTGAATTTGCATTTGGGGATAAACCGTTGCTCCAGCAACACTTATTCCGTCATAAATTATATTGCCTGTGGCCCACTTAAGATGATAGGCAATTTTTTCCGCGGCACCATGAACTCCTCCTTGAACGCGAATTGCGATCTCATCACCAAATATCTTTTGTTTAAATGTCCCTCCTGAACGAAAAGATTGATCCGCCAATACTCCTCTTAATGCAAGAAAATCTCTGGCTATCCCCGGGTCTTTCAAAAAGAAAATTATCGCTGGATTAGGCGCGCCTTTTTTCGAAGCGCTTGCCATCTTGTCTACGGATTTGTTAATGCCTTCTGCTGGGTCCCTTATTCCTTCATAAATGAGTTCTTGAAAACCCCTGGCCTGATTATACCAGGCTTCCAAACAAGCATAACGCGGCTCTAAATCAGAATCTTCTGCGCCGGTTTGAGCAGCAATCTCCTTAGCTCTTGCTAAATAAACTTCTATAATTCTCCTGTCTCTTAAGCCGAACTTTTCAGAACTTTTCACAGCATCAGAAATCTGCTCCATAACTAATAAAGCAACTTCATCAATTGTTTTTAGCCCTTGAGGGGTAATTATAGAAATCACCCCTCCTTCACCGTCTTCTATTTCTGTTCTCTGCGCTTTTGATAAATCTACTCTCTGCCTTAATTTATTTAGTTCGCTTAAATTATAAGGCAATCTATAATCTGGGTTGGAAATATAATCAGAAAAGGGGGGCAACGGCGCCTCTGGCGGCCGAGCTGGTTCTTTTGGTGGTCTTTCTGGCGGCGGGGCGGCGGGTTCAGGAGCGGGCGCGGGCTCGGGTGCGGCTCCAGTCAAGGGCTGGTCGGCCTCTGGCCGAGGCGCGGCGGCGGCTTGCCTGGTAATGGTTGATCTTTCGGCTCGGTGCTGGGCGATAAGAGAGCGTCGTAATTCTCCTAGTATTCGCCTTGTTTTGGTTTTTTTACCGAAAGATCGTTCTGTTTCTCTTAATTGTCTTTCTATCTCCCGCCTTTCTTCCTCGCTGCCTGACATTTGAAATTCGCTTACCATTCCAGTCACCCATTCCCTTAACCCAGAAGCCCCTTCTATTCCTCTAATTTCGGGAATAATTTCTTCAGGAAGTCTAATTTTCAACGCTTCGCCGTCTCTTTCAGTCACCATCTTGATTTTTATTTTACCCTATCTTGACCGGCGATTGCAACTTGAAGCGGTGGAGGCGGTGACGTTTAAGGATGCGGGAAATGGTTTTAGCCGGAAGGTTGCTTTTTTCGATTTGCTTGGCTGGCTTTTTTTGGTCGATGAATTGGCGTAAAACTTTATCCGCTTGTTCATAGGTAAAACCAAGCTCGGCTTCATCGGTCTGGCCTGGCCAAAGGCCGGCTGTGGGCGGCGCGGCGATAATGGCTTCGGGAAGATTGAGTTTTTTGGCCAGCTGGCGGATTTCGCTTTTATAAAGATGAGCAATTGGCGCCAAATCCCAAGCGCCGTCGCCATGAAGAGTAAAATAGCCTAAAAGCCTTTCCGTCCGGTTGCTGGTGCCGACCACCAAGCCTTTAAGTCGGCGGGCGTGGTAATAGAGCAAACTCATTCGTTCACGAGCCATTTTATTACCCAGATCGATTTTGGAAATTTTGGGGTGTTTTTTCTTAAAAGCGTTGGTTGGGTTGGTAATATCTTCGCTGATCAGATGCTTTTCCGGAATTTTCGCTAGTTTGAGAACTTTCTTAATATTGACCAAGTCATGGAACTTGGCTAAGGGTTGATAAGGCAAATAAACCGGATAAACATGGCGCGGCCCGAGAGCTTGAGAGCAAAGCACCACTGTTACTGCCGAATCAAGACCACCAGAAAGACCGACGATGGCCGCTCGACGGCCGGCTCTTTTAAAATAATCCTCAATAAATTTAATAACAGGCCTTACTTCTTTCATTACTCTTAATTTTCAATTTTCAAGTTTCAATCCTTCGATTAACACTCAGGATTGTCCTGAGCGAAGCCGAACGGACAATGATCAATGAATTTTCAATGCTTTAATTTGTTCGCCTTTGGCGAAGAAATCTTTGGCAAAGCCAAACATTTTCAATTGATCATTTGATTATTTGATCATTGATTGATAATTGATCATTGAATATTGATCATTTCATTGATATAGCTTATGCTTCTCAATATACTCTCTAACTTTTTCTGGCACTAAATTTTTAATACTAGCGCCCTTTTTAATCCGGTTGCGGATGATGGTACTGGAAATGCCAGGCACTTCGGGAACAACAATCAGGCGCTCTTTCACTTTTTCTGGTTCTTCCCATTTGGCTAGTTCAGGCAGGCTTTTTTGGCCGATAATCCAAAAGAAGCGGTGCTGGGGATATTGAGAGCTTAAGAGTTTAAGAGTCTCAACAGTATAAACCGGCCGCTTTTGGTCAATTTCCAGAGTGGAAACTTTTAATCTGTTTCCGGTGAAAAATTGCAGCATCGCCAAGCGGTGCTGGGCCGGCGCCAGCGCTTTGTTCCAGACATGAGCGTAACAAGGCATAAACCAGACTTCGTCAATCCGCCGAAGAGGCGGACGGGCCTGCCTGCCGCTGGCGAGCAGATTTTGCGCCGCCCGAAGATGACCCGAATGGGGCGGATTAAAACTGCCGCCGAAAATGCCAATTTGCATGATAGCTAATTTTAACATAGAATAAAAATATATGGAGAATCGCCATCCTTTGCCCCAGAACGTTTCCGGCTATGAATTCCGGCTGGTCGGCAACATGACTTTAAAGCAGTTCGGCGAGCTGTCTCTGGGGATTATCCTCGCTTTTGTTTGCTGGTCTCTGCCGATTATCTCTTTTTTTAAATATCTGCTGGTCGGCTTTTTTGCGCTGCTCGGTTTTGGCCTGGCTTTTATGCCGATTAATGAACGGCCCCTGGATAAATGGATTATTAATTTTCTCCGCTCGGTTTATTCGCCGACCCAATATCTCTGGCAGAAGGCCGCAGTCACGCCTGATTTTTTAGAGAAACAGGCACTACCGCTGTCTCAGCCAGAACCTAAAAAAGAAACACCAGCGGTTGACCGAGAAAAGCTGGAAGAATATCTGCAAAGCCTGCCCCAGCCGGCCCTCCAGCCCCAAGAAGAACAACTAGAAACAGAGTTAGCGTCAGAGCCAATCGACCTTTCTCTGGACGAAGTCCCGCCGCCGCCAGTCGTCGTCGCGCCAACAGTACCAGAGCCGCCGGTCCAGACCAAAGCGCCAGCTAAAACCACTGCTGATATTAACCTGCCGCCAAAACCAGCCATCCCCAATGTTCTCGTCGGCATGGTCCTAGACGACCAAGGCAAAATTCTCGCAGACACGATGCTGGAAATCAGGGACGAAAAAGGCTTTCCGGTCCGCGCCTTTAAGGCCAATAAACTTGGCCAGTTCGGCATTGCCACGCCTTTAAAAAACGGGCTTTATGAACTGGAAATCGAAAAAAATGGTTATCAATTTGACTTAATCAAGTTTCAGGCCGAGGGCGAGGTTATCGACCCCTTCAAAATCCAGGCAAGGGAAACAAGTAAGACGCTTGACAAAAAGTAAAGATTGTTTTATAATTCCTTACTAATATGCCTATTGTCGCCACTTTATCATCTAAAGGACAAATCACCATCCCAAAAAAAATTAGGGATTTACTGGCCTTACAGCAAATGGATAAGTTGGTTTTTAGCGCCACCGAAGAAAATTGGCTTCTGGCCAGACCCCTGAAAAAAACCTTTTTGGATTTTGGCGGTTCAGTGAAGCCCAAGAAAAAGCCAGAAGATTTTAGCAAAATCAGAAAATATGTTTTGAAAAAAGCCACTCAAAGAAACGCCATCAAATGAAAGCTGTTTTTGTTGACACGAATATCTTTTTAAGATTCCTAGCTCGCGATCAAGAAAAACAATATCAAGCCTGCCGAAAGCTTTTTAAACAGGCCCAGGAAAATAAAATAAAATTAATTACTTCTTCTCTTGTCATCTTTGAGTTAATTTGGACCCTGGTTTCTTACTATCAGGAATCGAAAGATCAAGTCGCCGAGAAAATTTTAAGTCTTTTAGAGCTGCCTAACTTGAGAGCCGAAAATCGAGAAATATTCCTTGAAGCTCTTCTTTTATGGCAAGAAAAAAATATTGATTTTAATGACGCTTTTAATTCTGTCTGGGCACAGAAAAAGAAAATCAATCAAATCTATTCTTATGACCGAGACTTTGATAAATTACCTGGAATTCGCCGCTCCGAACCATAACTTCTCAAAATCCAGACCAAACCCCAATAATCAAGCTTGCTTTCGACCGCTGTTTTTTGCTATTCTTTAGTTGTCATGAA
>CAZTEW010000020.1:1214-12788 GCA_964612215.1 uncultured Gammaproteobacteria bacterium | reverse complement strand
TCCCCGCCTCTGGCGGGGAACTGCGAGCGAACGCGAGCGGATTTTGCACAACTAGTGTTTATGCGAATATTAGTTCGTATAAAAATCCGTGATTTGACTTATTATGAATACTTTGCTAAAATTTCAACAAAGCATTACCCCAACTTGACCTAATATATCATGTTGCTCAAAAAATTGCAAGAATACATGCGGCTTAGAAATTATAGCCCAAAGACGATTAAAGCATACTGTATTTGCGCCAAGACACTCTATAAATATTTCCAGAAACCACTGAACAAAATTACAGAACAAGAGTTTAAAGATTTCCTGAGTCATCTTTTTAGGAAAAATTATTCTTCTCAAACAGTTAATCAATACCATGCTGCTCTCAAAATAGTCTGGGAAAAAGTCTATAAAATCCCATTAAATTTCGATATCCCCTTCGCCAAAAGAGATAAAAAGCTGCCGACGGTTTTGTCTCAAAAACAAATTCAAGCTATTTTAGAAGCAATCACTAACCTTAAACATAAATTAATCTTAAGTCTAGTGTATGCTAGCGGATTAAGAGTCAGCGAAGTGATAAATCTAAAGATAAGCGATGTTGATCTTGAAAACAAAACCCTGACAATACGTAAAGGAAAAGGAAGAAAAGACAGAATAACCATCTTGCCAGAGAAAATTCTTCCTCAATTAAAGCTGATTGTTGAGGCCTACAATGCCAACGATTATCTCTTTCCCTCCAGCCGCGGCGACAAGCTCACCAGTCGTTCTGTTCAAAAAATATTTCAAAAAGCCCTCAAGAAAAGTAAAATTAAAAAGACCGCCAGTTGTCATTCTCTAAGGCACAGTTTTGCCACTCATTTACTCGAAAATGGAGTTGATATAAGATATATTCAAGAATTATTGGGGCATTCGAATTTGAAAACTACCCAAATTTATACTAAAGTAGCTAAGCATAATTTAGCAAAAATTAAAAGTCCGTTAAATAATGAAAATTGATGTTTTGACGCTATTTCCAAAGATGTTCCAGGGGCCGTTTGAGGAAAGTATTGTCAAGCGGGCTCAAGAAAAAAAGCTAGTGGAGATTAAAATTCATAATCTCCGCGATTGGGCGAAGAATAAGCACAAGACGGTTGATGATCGGCCTTACGGCGGCGGGACGGGGATGGTAATCAAGCCTCAACCGGTCTTTGACGCGGTTGAGAGCTTGAAATGCAAAATGCACATTTCGCAGAAATCCCGTAAAACGGGCAATGCAAAATGCAAAATTAAGGAAAAAATCATCTTATTGACACCGCAGGGAAAAGTTTTTAATCAAAAAATGGCTCGGCGGTTAAGCAAACTGGAGCGTTTGATTCTCATTTGCGGCCATTATGAAGGCGTGGATGAGCGGGTGCGGGAACATTTGGTTGATGAAGAAATCTCTATCGGCGACTATGTTCTCACCGGCGGCGAACTGCCAGCCATAGTGCTAGTTGACGCTATCACGAGATTAATTCCTGGTGTTCTCAAAAAAGAAGAGGCTGTTCGGTTTGAATCTTTTTCTAACTATAACCTAGGCGCTAGACGCTATCCCCTGTTAGAGTATCCGCAGTATACTCGGCCAGGAAAGTTTAAAAACTGGAAAGTGCCAGAAATCCTTCTCTCCGGCAATCATCGGGAAATTGAAAAATGGCGCCAGGAACAGGCTTTGGCCCGCACCCGCCAGCGCCGGCCAGATTTACTGAAGCTGTAACTTTAATTCCTGAAGCGCTGCGTCAATGGTTCTCATTTTCACGCCCAGGGCGGTGATCCTTCGATTAATCAAAGTCAGGTTTTTTTGACGTGGTCTGCCTGTTTTCCTCACATATTCTGCCAGACTTGCCTTGCGAATCTGACGGTTGTTTAATTTAAATACTTTGTTGATTCGCAAAGCCAATTCATAAGGAGATAAAGAAGTTGAACCAACAACATGATAAATGCCGATCGCTTTTCGTTTAATCAAAGTGTGAATGGCAGCGGCGATGTCATCGATAAAAGTCGGCGTAATCGTCTGGTCAGTAAACAGCGGCGCTAGCGAATTATTTTTAAAATCCTCAATAATTTTTCTGACTAAATCGATTTTCTGAGAAAAGCAAGATCGAAAAGGAAAGGCAATCCGGGCAATGGCGTGTTTCGCGCCTGATTGAACAACTTCCTGTTCTGCCAGATATTTGGTTTCTCCGTACCATTCGATTGGCGCTGGTGCATCTGTCTCCTGGTAGCCGCCGCTTTTTTCGCCGTCAAAAACAAAATCAGTAGAAATATGAAGCAGATAGCAACCGGCCTGAGCACAAAGGTTGGCAATATTTTTCGTACCAATGACATTCACTTGATAACAAAGGCCGTTTTTATCGCCCCGCTGTTCCCAAGCTTGATTGACATCGGTAAAGGCGGCTAAATGAAGAACAGCAGTAGCATCGGGGTTTTGCACAAAAACTCTTTGGAGATGATCAGGTCGAGTAATATCAATCCCCGTATCTAAACTGCAATCAACAAAATGATATTGATTAACTAATAATTCTTGGATTCGGGAGCCAACGAGGCCGGATAAACCGGTACCAATAATTTTCATAGCTGCGCCCAGTCAAAAAAGCTGGCGTCTGAAAGTTTTACTTCTTTGAAAGGAATTCTTTTTTCTTCCTCAGGGTCATAAAGCCGGGTGGGAAAATTCAGCAGGATCGCTTCTGCTTGACCAATGTTTTTAAAGCAATGAAGAACATTAATCGGAACCAGAAGTAAATACTGGCCATTTTCACCCTGCGACTCGCCCATTGAGAAAAGATTCAGATTGCCGTGGGTTGGTGAATCTTTTCGCCAGTCATACATCGCCACCACAATTTCGCCTTTGATGACCACAAAGCGGTCTTCCTGCCGCTGATGATAGTGCCAGCGATCAGCGTCGCGAGCCGCCCCTGGCTTGGTCATTGAATAATAGCACTGAGTGAATGGTCTTTTTTGCGAATCAAAAACTTCAGGCCAATCAATTTTTAGGCTTTCAACTAAAATCCCCCGCTCATCCTGATTAACCTTCAAGAGATAAACAACCACATCTTTAATTAAAGGGTAAGAATCTTTTTTGGCTAAAGTGAAAAGGTCAGTCTTCATATTGGGTTTGAAAATACTTTTTTTGCTTTTCTTTTAACGGTTTCCACCAGGCTTCATTTTGCTGATACCAAGCGATGGTTTTTTTTAAAGAAGTTTCAAGGTCGTGTTTTGGCTGCCAACCTAACTCATTTTTAATCTTTGTCCAATCAATCGCATAGCGGCGGTCATGACCCGGCCGGTCTTGAATATGCTCAATCGACGCTTGCGGATCTTGATCCATCATTTGACAGATTTTTTCGGCGATTTGGAGATTGTTAATCTCTCCGGTTAAACCGCCGAGACAATAAGTCGCACCTATTTTGCCTTTTTGAAGAATTAAATCAATGGCGCGACAATGATCCTCGACATAAAGCCAGTCGCGGACATAAAGCCCGTCGCCGTAGACCGGAATTTTCTTGCCTTCCAAAAGATTGGTGATGGCTAAAGAAATAAATTTTTCCGGAAACTGATAAGGGCCGAAATTATTCGAGCAGTTGCTCATGGTCATCGGCAGTTGATAAGTATGATAATAGCTACGCACTAAATGGTCGGCAGCGGCTTTGCTGGCCGCATAAGGACTGCGCGGTTGATAGGAGGTTATTTCGGAAAACTTTTCTTGAGAACCAAGGGTGAGTTCGCCGAAAACCTCGTCCGTGGAAATATGATGGAAACGTTGAACCTTGTTTTTCAGGGCCGCGTCCAGCAAAACCTGGGTGCCGATGACATTGGTCATCATAAAAGCCGCCGGATTGAGAATCGAGCGGTCAACATGCGATTCAGCGGCAAAATGAACCACGGTCTCCACACCGGCCATCGCTTGAGCCACTGCTTGAGGATCATTGATATCAGCTTTAATAAATTGATAATGGCTATTTTTTTCAACGCTCCGCAGATTTTCCAAATTCCCGGCGTAAGTCAATTTATCGAGATTAATTATCTCGTCTTCGGAATGGTTTTTTAGCCAGTAGTGAATAAAATTACTGCCTATAAAACCCGCACCACCTGTAATTAACAACCTCATGATGATAAAATGATAGCATGGAAAGCCAACTGAAAAAAGTCAGCCTTAATAAATATCAACTAGCGCGCACGGCCGGCATGAAAGCCGAAGTCGTGGTTTACGCTAATGAAGAAATTTTAAAAGAAATCCACCAGGATCTTTCCTTGCAGCAACTTCAGGAAGCAGCCAGTCTAGCCGGCGTGGTTTCACCGGTGATCGGCATGCCGGATATTCATGAAGGTTTTGGCCTGCCGATTGGCGGCGTCATGGCCACAAAAGACCTGATTTCAGTAGGCGCCGTAGGTATGGATATTAACTGCGGCGTCCGCCTGCTGACCAGCAATTTGCAATATAATCAACAGCTTTTCTCCACTGGCAGACTCAAATCTCTAATTCACCAGATTGAAAGTCTCATCCCCATCGGTTTGGGCGCCAGCCGCCGCGCTGACTCCGCACCGCTGGTTTTGACAAAAGTAGCGGAGCAAGGTGTTAAATATCTGGTGAAAAACAGCTATGCTCTGAAAGAAGACTTGGATTCGATTGAGGAAGGCGGTTGTCTTCAGGGAGCTCGGTTCACCAGCCTGACGCCACGGGCTGCAAAAAGAGCCAGAAACCAGCTAGGGACGCTGGGTTCAGGCAATCATTTTATTGAAATCCAAAAAATCACCAAGGTTTTTGATCTTGAATTAGCCAAAAAATGGCAGCTCGCAGAAAACCAAATCTGCGTCATGGTCCACACCGGCTCCCGGGCCATGGGCCATCAGACCTGCACAGATTATACTGATATTTTTTGGCGAGCCAGAGAAAAATACGGTCTGGCAATACCCCGAAAAGGCTTGGCCGCCTTACCGATTAACTCTCTTGAGGGCCAACGCTATTTCCAAGCCATGGCTAGCAGTGTCAACTTTGCCTTTTCCAACCGGGCGCTGATTACTTACTATCTGCGGAAAATCTTTTCTCAAGAATTTAAAAGCCCGCTGCGCCTTATTTACGATGTTGCCCACAATATCGCCAAGTGGGAACCCTTCGACTGCGCTCAGGGTAAAGTTTTGGTGCACCGCAAAGGCGCTACCCGGGCCCTGCCGGCTGGCCACCTGCAGAACCCGAAGAAATATCAGGAGACTGGCCAGCCGGCGATTGTCCCCGGCAGTATGGGCACCGCTTCCTATGTTATGGTCGGTCTGGCCAAAAATGAGGACACTTTTGACAGCATTAATCACGGCGCCGGCCGGAAAATGAGCCGCGGCCAGGCAAAACGCACCATCAACGAAAAAGATTTTACCGAAACAATGAAGGGCATTGTTGTCAACAAGCCTTTCTGGGTGATTGCTGACGAAGCGCCTGGCGCCTACAAAAATATTCACGAAGTCATCGACACTCTGGTCGAAGCCGGCCTCACTAAAAAGGTCTGCCAACTTCAACCCCTCGCCGTTATCAAAGGGGACTAAGAACTTAAACACTTCCTTTTCGGTAATCTGATCCGGATTTAAAGAAAATATTGCGATCGCTTGAAAAAAAGAGGAAATTGGAGTAAAATCCATTCGTCCAACCTGTTTCTGCCTCCGGTTGGATTCTTTTCACGAAAAAAAGCCATGAAGCGTATTGGTAAATTTGGTATTATCAAGCCAAGAAAAGCAGACTCTATGATCGGAGCCGGTCTCTGTTATCGCGGCCGTCGCTTTATCACTCACAGCCAACTCGATCATCGTCAATCAGCAATCATCACTCTGGTCGCTTGGCAAAAAATTTTTCTCTTTATCTTGATTGCTTCCGCTATCAGGGGTTTTGTTTTGGATCCTCAACTAACAGCGATAATGATCATCGCCGTTTTAAGTACTGTTTATTTTTTCGATGTCTGTTTTAATCTTTATTTAATCATCAAAAGTCTCCATTTGCCGCCAGAAATCCAAATTGACAGCCAAGAACTCAGCCGCCTTGATCCAAATAAACTGCCAACTTACTCGATTCTCTGCCCTCTTTATAAGGAGCAACGAGTCTTACCCCAATTCGTTAAAGCCATTAACAAACTTGACTGGCCTAAAGATAAACTAGATGTTTTGCTTCTTTTAGAAAAAGATGATCAAGAAACAATTAAGGCCGCCCGAAAAATAAATCTCCCCAAACACTTCAGAATCATTGTCATCCCACCATCAAACCCGCAAACTAAACCAAAAGCTTGTAATTATGGCCTTTCTTTGGCCAAAGGAAAATACATGGTTATTTATGACGCTGAAGATAAACCTGATCCTCTTCAATTGAAAAAAGCTTATCTTGGCTTTGCTCAAGTACCAAAAAGGGTTATTTGTCTTCAAGCCAAGCTTAATTACTATAATCCTCACCACAATCTCTTAACCAAATTGTTTACTGCCGAATATTCTTTATGGTTTGATGTCATCTTGCCCGGACTCCAATCAATTGAGACGATTATTCCCTTAGGCGGCACCAGCAATCATTTTTACACTGAAAAGCTTCGTGAACTTCACGGCTGGGATGCTTTTAATGTTACTGAAGATTGCGACCTCGGCGTGCGTTTATTTAAGAGGGGGTATAAAACCGCGATCATTGATTCGGTTACTCTTGAAGAAGCCAATAGTAATCTCAAAAATTGGATCAGGCAACGATCACGCTGGATTAAAGGCTATTTACAAACCTATTTTGTTCATCTGCGGCACCCGATTCAATTCTTTAGAGATCACGGCCGCCATGCTTTCCTCTTTCACCTCATTGTCGGCTTGAAAACCATTTTTATTCTTATCAATCCTCTTCTCTGGGCAGCAACAATCTCCTATTTTGCCTACTACTCGATTGTTGGTCCGATTATTGAATCACTCTATCCGCCGCTTATCTTTTATATTGCCGCCTTTTCCCTGGTCTTCGGCAACTTCATGTATTTCTATAGCTATATGATTGGCTGTGCCAAGCGCAAGCGCTGGTTAATCATTAAATATGTCTTTCTGGTCCCGATTTACTGGCTGACGATGGTTCTGGGCGCTCTGTTGGCTTTTGTTCAACTTATCTTCAAGCCCTACTTTTGGGAAAAAACCCATCATGGCCTCCATCTTAAAAAAGAACCGATAGTCTCTGAAAAGAAAGTACCCCAATTGGTTCCTGCCGGCGCTTTGATTGGTGCTTCTATAGTGGCTAATTTTCTCAACTTCTTGTATAACGCCTATTTGGGAAGAACGATTAGTATTGAAGAATTTGGCCTGGTCAGTCTATTCAGTAGCATCTTTTACCTTGCCCAGGCTACTTTTGGAGCCCTGTCTCAAACCATTACCCACCGAGCCGCTTACCTGTTAGGTAAATATCAATCTCCTATTAAGGAGTTCTGGAAATTTATTCGCTACAAAACAGTCAATCTGGCTCTGATTATTACCTTTATCTGGTTAATTTTGACTCCTAGACTGGCAATCTTCTTTCACGCTGATAGCATCTTGCCATTTCTCCTGTTTACGCCGGTGTGGTTCATTGGCACTGTCGGGGCAGTCGACAGTGGCTTTCTGGCTGGTAATTTAAGATTTGCTGTTCTCGCGCTGATGCTCATCTCAGCCGCCTTAATTAAACTCACCCTCGCCTTTGGATTAGTATCGCTGAATTATATTGCCTGGATTTATACGGCTATTCCTGGCTCAATATTAGTTGCTTTCCTGATCGGCTGGCGAGCAGCTAAATCACTTCGAGGAACTAAGGTGGTTAACATAAGAACCCAGAAATATTTCCCTAAGCAATTCTTTGCCGCCTCTATTTTAACAAGCCTCGCCACTGTCGCCTTTCTCAGTTTAGATGTGATTTTAGTTAAGCATTACCTATCGCCCACAGAAGCCGGACAATATGCCTTGATGGCCCTAGCCGGTAAAATAATCTTCTTTGCTGGCGGTCTTTTCAGTCAGTTTGTCAATCCCTTAGTCAGTAAGACGATCGGGGCAGGTAAGGATACCAAGCGCGTTTTTTACCGATTACTAAGCATGACGACTGTTATCAGCCTAGCAGGCTTTGTGGTTATCGGAATGTTTGGAAAGATAACGGTTCCGTTTTTATTTGGTTCCCGGGCAAACGCCATTGTACCGCTGCTGCCAACGTATGCCTTAGCGATGGCCTGTTTTACGATTGCCAGCAGTATCGTCACTTATCATCAAGTAAGAAAAGAATATCTTTTTCCCATTGTCAGCTTCTTGTTGGCAATCCTCCAAATCATGGCGATCACTGCTTTCCATGTCAATCTTCGAGCAGTGACCGAGATTATGATCAGCGTTGGTATCGGCTCTTTGATCATGATGGCGTTTTTGCACCGCTTTTATCAGTCGTTTGTGACCATTTTGACCAACTTGGCTGACTTTTTTGCTTTATTTACCTGGACGCCTCAACCACAACCAAAACCAAAAGATAAGCTCAGAATCTTAATTTTTAATTGGCGCGATACCAAGCATATCTGGGCCGGAGGCGCGGAGGTGTATATTCATGAAGTCGCTAAGCGCTGGGTGAAAGAAGAACATAAAGTAACTGTGTTTTGCGGTAATGATCATCAGAATCCACGCAATCAAGTCGTTGATGGCGTCCAAATTGTCAGACGAGGCGGATTCTTCACTGTCTATTTTTGGGCATTGCTTTATTATCTTCTTCGTTTCCGCGGTTTATTTGATGTTGTTGTTGACTGCGAAAACGGCATTCCTTTTTTCACACCGCTCTATGTCCGAGTACCAACATTCTTAATCATCTATCATGTTCACCAAACAGTCTTTAAGGAGAACCTTAAACCGCCCTTTTCCTGGCTGGCAATCTTCTTAGAAAAAAAACTGATCCCCATTGTTTATAAAAACCAACAAGTAATCACTATTTCACCATCAAGTAAAAAAGCAATTTTACGAAACAAGCTTACCAGTAAAGCGCCGGTTGTCATTCCTGGCGGCGTTGATCTGGCTACTTATATTCCTGGTGAAAAAGCCAAGCAACCATTAATCGTCTATGTTGGTCGACTCAAACCATACAAAAACCTAACCGTCTTGATGAAGGCCATTCAAGACCTAAGCAAACGGCTAGTGCTTTTCCGATTAGTGATTGTCGGTTTTGGCGAAGAACGAACTAGACTGGAACAATTAGTCAAGCAGTTCAAGCTGGAAAATTATGTCGAATTTGCCGGTAGAGTCTCTGAGGCCAATAAAATTCGTTTTTATCAACAAGCTTGGGTGGCGGTCAATCCTTCGTCTATGGAAGGTTGGGGCATCACTTCAATCGAAGCTAATGCTTGTGGCACAACAATGGTGGCCGCCAATGTTCCTGGTTTACGGGATTCAGTTAAAAATCCATATTCTGGTTTTTTAGTTGACTATGAAGATTATCAGGCGTTTGCTGACCGAATCTTTCGGATTATCACCAATCGCCGTTTACGTGAAGACTTATCAAAAAAAGCCAGAATCTGGGCCAGCCAATTTAATTGGAATAAAAGCGCTGCCCATTATCTGAAAATATTTCAATCATGACTATTAGCAGAAAATATCATATTGGCATTATTGGCACCGGCTTTATTGCCCGGGGTTTAATGAACACCTTAAAATATCACCCTCAACTCCATTTAAGTGGTATTTTAACCCGACGGCCGATTACTGCCATCACTGATGTCCCGGCGTCAAAACAATTAATAACCAATGATATCTCCGAGCTTATTCGCAACAGTGATTTGGTTGTCGAATGTACTGGTGACGCCATTCACGGCACTGATATGGCTGAAGCCGTTCTTAAAGCTGGTTTGCCAGTGGTAACCATGAACCCAGAATTACAAATCACCACTGGCACTATGCTCGCTAAAATGGGAACCTTTATTGAAGCTGAAGGTGATCAACCCGGCACTTTAGCAGCTCTAAATACAGAAATGAAACAGATGGGATTTAAACCAATTGTTTATGGCAATATCAAGCGATTTCTCAACCTCAATCCTAATCGTGAGGAAATGGAGTATTGGGCAAAAAAACAAGGCATTACCCTACCTCAGGTGACTGCTTTCACTGATGGTTCAAAAGTGCAAATAGAACAAGCTCTAGTGGCCAATGGTCTTGGCGCCACGATTACTTCTCGGGGCTTATCAGGCATCAGTTGTAAAAACCATGAAGACGGCGCTCATCGACTCGGAGAAATTGCTGCTTCTCTTGGTAATCCTATCAGCGACTATGTTCTTTGTCCAACAGCTCCGGCTGGTGTTTTTATCGTTGCCACTCATGATCAAGAACAGGCTCCTTATCTTGAATATTTGAAGCTTGGTCAAGGCCCACATTACATCATTGTCAAACCATACCATCTCTGTCATTTAGAAATCGCGAAAACAATTCTTAAAGTCCTCCTTGGTGATGCCACTTATTCTTTTAACAATGGTTACCAACCTCAAATTCAGGTGATGGCCATTACCAAGAGAAAAATCAAGGCCGGCGAAATCATTGAACGAGGCCTAGGCGGTTTTGATGTCCGCGGCGAAGCAGTTAAAATTATCAATAAACCAAATGCTGTTCCCATTACCTTGATGCATCAGGCAAAATTTGTTAAAAATGTTGAGGAGGGACAACTAGTCACTTTTGAAGACGTAAGGCTTCCCAAAACCAGGGCGCTGGAATTATGGCAGCAAATTTTAAAAGACGTTTTGAATAGTACCAAAATGGTAGTTAGTCCAGCACCTAGAACTTATACCGAGAAAGTAAAACAGTTGTTTAACAACAAACAATCATTATTACCAAAACCCTTTCTAAATTTTAATATAACAAGTTTCTTAAAAAGGAATTAAAAATGAAGATTTGTCTATTTGGTACATACAATCGTGACTACTCAAGAAACAACTCAATAATTGAAGGATTAAAAGCCTTGGGCGTAGATATAACCGAGGTGCATATAGAAATTCCTAAAGAGAGAATGGAACTGCCAGAAGATTTTTCCCTCCAAAAATCCTGGGTAAGAATATTAAGAAAGATAAAAACATCGTTTAAGCTACTGGGAAAATATCGACAAGTACTCTCCAATGACTTTGTCATTGTTCTCCATCCTGGTCACCTTGATTTACCCATCGCTTGGTTACTCTGTCTTATTGGTAGAAAGAAACTAGTCTTTGATACCAGTATTTCGCCCTATGATACCATGATTATCGGCAGGAACATTGCCAAGAAAAAATCACTGAAAGTAAAACTCTTGAAAGTAATCGAAGGTTTGCTGCTTAAACTACCGCATAAACTCTTTACCGATACTAAGCTGATGAAACAGTTTATCATTTCAGAATTTGGTATTGACGAGAAGAAAATATTCGTTGTCCCACTTGGAGCAAATAATACCCTCTATCGGCCGAGAGAAAAAAAGACAGAGAGTAAAAACTTACAGGTGCTCTTTTATGGTATGTACAATCCATTGCATGGTGCACAACACATTTTAAGTGCAGCAAGACTGCTTTTAGGTAAGAAAAACCTGAAATTTACCTTAATCGGCGACGGGCCATTAAAGCAAAAATTCGTTGATTACGC